>JAFGQP010000275.1 GCA_016935635.1 Sedimentisphaerales bacterium | reverse complement strand
TGTTTGATGAATTTCTCCTGCATCTTCGGAAATTTCACGCCGGTTTTGAGCATGGCCGCCTGTTCCGATTCGCCCTTTTCAATCAGGGCCTTACAGCGAAACAGCCGGCGAAAATGAAATGCAAACGCCCCAATCACCGTATATTCGGCATCCCGGCTGGCTTGAAACATCCGCCGCAGCCGGTCAAACGCCACTCCCTTATCCTGCCCGGACAAGCTCTCAATCACCTCAAATGCATCGAACATCCGGCTGGCACCGATCAAGTCCTCCACATCGTCCACTGCAATCGTTTTGGCCGGATGCTTGAACATAATCAGCTTATCGATTTCCGCTGCCACACGCCCCGGTTCGTTGCCAATCAGTTCCACAATCAGTTCCGCCGCTCCGGGCCCAAGCCGCACGCCCTTCTGCTGGGCACAGGTTGAGGCAAATCCGCTCATGTGCCAGGGCTTGATCTCGCCGACTTCAATCAATTCCGCACGATTATCCGCCGCGACCTTCTTCGACAATCTCCGGCGGCTGTCCCAGCTCCCGACCGTCAGAATCAACACCCCTGTCGGGCTGGGATGGTCCAGATACTTTTCCAGCAGTTCGGCATATTCCGTTACAAACGGCTCGGCCTCTTTAATCAAAACCACCCGCCGGGACGCCAGAAACGGCAGCGTCCGCAATTCATCCAGCACCTCCGCCCCATCGGCCTTTTCCGCCTCAGGCTGATACAGCGCCATCTCCCGCTGGTCCGGCTCCAGAAGACGCGAAAGCAGTTTCTCCACCTCCTGACCAATCAGGTACGAATCCTGCCCCACAATCACATACAGGCTCTTGAACGCCGGCGCGGGCGTTTCCCTGGTTTGTGCTGTTTTCCTGGCTGCCATAGATACTGATCCTACTTAAAATTTCCCAGTTCGGCGCGGCTAAGTACAGCAGCTCCAACCACTGGCTTCTTTTGCTCGCGGAATAATCATACCAGTTGGGTATATTTGTCGTCCACACCAGCAAGCTATCAGGCTTCGGTTTTGTCGGTCCCGTCGTCTTCCACAATCAATCGTTCCGCCGCGACCAGCTTATCATCATCGTCCATGCGAATCATCCGCACGCCGGCGGTATTGCGTCCGATTTCTCGAACCTGTTCCAGCCCGGTGCGGATAATCATGCCATTGGCGGTAATCAGCATCAGCTCATCATTATCATGCACCGCCTTGATCGCCACTACACGTCCGTTGCGGTCGGTGGTCTTGATGTTGATCAGCCCAAGCCCGCCGCGATTCTGAGAACGATAATCATCCAGGTCGGTGCGCTTGCCGTAGCCTTTTTCGCAGACCGTCAGCAGCGACGCCCCCTGCTCGACAATCACCATCGACACGACTTCGTCACCCTCACGCAGCTTGATGCCGACAACACCGATACTGGCACGTCCCATGGATCGCACCTGCTCTTCGTTGAATCGAATCGCCATACCGTCGGCGGTCCCGAGAATCACTTCATCCTGACCGCTGGTAATGGCCGCGCCAATCAGGCTGTCACCCTCTTCCAGTTTAATCGCAATCAGACCGCTGCTGCGGGGATTGCCGTAGGCCGACAGTACGGTTTTCTTGACATTGCCTCTGGCCGTGGCCATCATCAACTGGCGCTTGTCATCGAATTCCCGAACCGCCAGAATGGAGGTAATTTTTTCATCGGCGCCAATCTGAATCAGGTTGACGATATTGCGTCCCTTGCTCTGCCGCGACAATTCAGGGAGATTATACACCTTCAGCCAGTGGCAGATACCCTTGCTGGTAAAGAACAGCAGATAATCATGCGTCGAGGCCGCAAACAGATGCTCCAGGAAATCGCCTTCCTTGGTATCCGACCCAATCACACCCTTGCCGCCGCGTCCCTGTTTCTTATACGTATCCATGGGTGTACGTTTGATATAACCGGCATGAGAAATCGTGACAATCGTCTCTTCGTCGGCAATCAGGTCTTCCATGTTGATATCTTCGGCCTCTTCGCCGGCCAGTTCCGTACGCCTCGGATTGGAGTACTTCTTCTTAATTTCTTCCAGATCCGACTTGATGATATCCAACTGCAGCTTGCGGCTGGCCAGCAGCTCTTCACATTCGTTGATCTGCTTGGATATCTCAGCGTATTCTTTGGCCAGCTTTTCAATTTCCAGCCCGGTCAGCCGCTGCAATTGCATCGTCAAAATCGCATCGGCCTGCTGGGAACTTAAAAACTGATCCGACTTGCTTTTTTCCTCAACAAACACCTCTGGCAGAATCTTACGCAGCGTCTGGCTTTCAACCAGCCGAAGCGGCTTTTTCATCAGCCGTTCCTTGGCCGTCGGTGCATCCGGCGAGGACTTGATCAGGTTGATAATCTCATCGATATCGCTGACCGCCAGAATCAGCCCTTCCAGAATATGGCCACGCTGACGGTATTTTTTCAGCAGAAACCGCGTCCGCCGCTGGATGACCACGATACGGTGATCGATGTAATAATGCAGCATCTGCTTGATATTGAGCATTTCCGGGCGATTGTTGACCAGGGCGACATTTTGAATCGCAAACGTGGACTGCAGCGGCGTAAACCGGTACAACTTGTTCAGCACAACCTGGCTGTCGATGTCCTTCTTCAATTCCACGACAATCCGCATCCCCTGGCGGTCGGATTCGTCACGCACATCCGAGATTTCGTCGATATGTCCCTCATGCACGCAATCGGCAATCTTGGATACGATCGCCGACTTGACCGTCATATACGGAATCTCGGTAATGATGATATTTTCACGCCCCTTTTTGGGACTTTCGACATGAGCCTTGCACCGAACCCGCAAATGGCCCTTGCCGCCGACATAGGCATCCACAATTCCCTTGCGGCCGCAGATGATGCCGCCGGTCGGGAAATCCGGCCCGGGCAGTTTTTCAAGAATATCCTTGAATCCGCAGTCGGGATCATCAATCACCAGCAGCAGCGCATCACAGACTTCACTCACATTGTGCGGAGCGATATTCGTCGCCATGCCTACGGCAATACCCGTGGCGCCATTGACCAGCAGATTCGGGAATTTCGCCGGCAGAACCGTCGGCTCAGTACGGGTCTCATCATAGTTGGGAACAAAATCAACGGTGTCCTGCTTCAGATCCTCCAGCATATCCACCGCTGCAGCCGTCATGCGGGCTTCGGTATAACGCATCGCCGCCGGCGGGTCGTTATCAATGCTGCCGAAGTTCCCCTGCGGGTCCACCAGCGTCGTCCGCATATTCCAATCCTGTCCCAGTCGAACCAGCGTGCCGTACGTGGCCTGGTCACCGTGGGGATGGTAATTACCGCTCGTATCGCCGACGATCTTGGCGCATTTTCTGTGCTTGCTGCGAGGGCCCAGGCCCAGGTCGTTCATCGCCACCAGAATGCGCCGC
Organism: Sedimentisphaerales bacterium; assembly: GCA_016935635.1. Taxonomy (GTDB): domain Bacteria; phylum Planctomycetota; class Phycisphaerae; order Sedimentisphaerales; family Anaerohalosphaeraceae; genus Anaeroglomus. The sequence continues at coordinate 5,660 of JAFGQP010000275.1, read as the reverse complement.
TGGGAGGGTTTCAGGCCGTCACGTACATCCGGCAACGCCCGCGCCACCAGCACACTCATCGCATAATTCAGATACGACGTTTTCATCTCGTCAACAATCTGAATCGGCTCAATCCGCTCGATTGCCTGCGGCTCCTGCTGTTCCTGATTTGTCTCGTCCATAAGTCCCTTATGTGAAATAGCTTATAAATCAAATAGTTGAACAGTCCAAAACGGTTTTTATCCCGGTTTTAGAATCATTAAATGTACCGCCAAAACCTCTTTTTGTCAAAGCCTTTTAACACTGACAAGGGATATTCCAGGCTAAATTTCTGCCCTCCCGGAAAAGACACAAAGCAGCTCCCAGGCACCGCCCGAAAGCAACAAAAAAAGCGGTCCCGCCGCTGAGCGAAACCGCTTGAAAATACAACGTCATAAAACTGTCCGATTTACTTCTGGGCCGCCTGTTTTTCGTTCTCGCGGCGGCGAAGAATGATTTCTTCCGCCAGTTTATTGGGAACCGGAGCATACCGGCACATTTCCATCGAGAAGGTGGCCATGCCCTTGCTCATGCCGCGAACAATCGTGGCATACCCGAACATATTGGCCAACGGCACCTCGGCGGTAATTACCGTCACATTGCCGCGGTTATCAGCGCCCATAATAATGCCGCGACGGGAGTTCAAATCACCGACAATTGAACCCTGGTAATCACTGGGCGTCTCCACTTCGACCTTCATAATCGGCTCCAGCAGACATGGACGTGCCTTACGGAACGCCTCGATAAACGCATCGCGGGCCGCAATACGGAACGCCATTTCACTGGAATCCACGGCATGGTATGAACCATCATCCAGACACATCTTGCAGCCGACAATCTCGTACCCGGCCAGCGGGCCTTTCTTCATTGCTGCCTGGAATCCCTTGTTGACCGCAGGAATATATTCGCCCGGAACGCGTCCGCTGACGATATTGTCTTCGAACTCGTAGGTCGTTTCTGCATCCGACGGCAGCGGTATCAGCCGGCCGACCACATGGGCAAACTGGCCAGAACCGCCGGTCTGCTTCTTATGCTTATAATCATAAGCCGCTTCAGTCGTCGGGGCCTCGCGATAGCTGACATTGGGAGCACCCACCACGACATCCGCCTTATATTCACGACGCATCCGCTCGCAATACACATCCAGATGCAGTTCACCCATGCCGGCAATAATCGTCTGGCCGGTCTCCGGGTCGGTTGAAACACGGAACGTCGGGTCTTCTTTCATAAACCGGTTCAGGGCCTTGGCCATCCGTTCCTGGTCGGCGTTGCTGGCCGGGGTAATCGACAGACTGATCACCGGGTCGGCGACATAAATGCTTTCCAGCGAATAGTTGACGCCTTCGCCGCAAATGGTATCGCCGCTGGCACAATCCAGACCCAGCAGAGCGATAATGTCGCCCGGGCCGGCATCCGAAATATCATCACGGTGATTGGCATGCATTCTGACGATGCGGCCGATACGCTGCATCTTATTGGTGCGGGCATTGCGATAATGCTGGCCCTTCAGAATCCGGCCCTGATATACACGCGTATAGCTGAGCTGCCCGTAGGTTTCATCGGTAATTTTGAAAATCATCGCCACCAGCGGCGCTTCCGGATCGCTGGCAAGCGGGGTTTCGGTTCCATCATTATCATGGTCGCGGGCAAAGCTGCACCGGTCCAGCGGACTGGGCAGGTAGTAGCTGACCGCATCCATCAGCAGCTGAACGCCTTTATTCTTGAACGCAGACCCCATCATCACCGGCACAATATCCCGATTGATCGTCGCCTCACGGATGGTCTGGCGAATCATCTCAACACTAACATCCTTGTCTTCCAGAAGCAATTCCATCATCTCATCATTGAACATGCTCAGCGCTTCAAGCATCTCATGGCGGGCAATCGCTGCGGAATCCTTATAAGCATCCGGAATCGGTCCGCGAATCACATCTTCGCCGTTGTCCCCGTCAAATGTCACCGCTTCCATGGCAATCAGATCAATTAAACCGGCAAATTGATCGCCTTCCCCCATATTGAGCTGAATCGCCACGGCATTAAGGCCCAGCTTTTCTCGTATATCCCGACGAACACGTTCCGGATCGGCGCCGGTGCGGTCCATCTTGTTGATAAACGCAATGCGCGGAACACGGTACCGCTTCATCTGCTGGTCCACGGTAAACGACTGGCTTTGCACTCCGCCCACCGAACAGAGCACCATAATCGCCCCGTCCAGCACGCGCAGCGAACGCTCCACTTCCACCGTGAAATCCACGTGGCCGGGTGTATCAATCAGGTTGATGACCTTGTCGCCCCAGGTTACCTGCGTCGCCGCCGAGGTAATGGTAATGCCGCGCTCACGTTCCAGTTCCATGAAGTCCATCGTAGCTCCGGCCCCATCGCCTTTGACCTCGTTGATGCGATGAATGCGACCCGCGTAATATAAGATACGCTCACTGAGTGTGGTTTTTCCCGAATCAATGTGCGCCGATATTCCAATGTTTCTGATTTTACTAATCTTTTCCATAGTTCTTAACTGCTCATCATCTCAATTTTATGTCTACTGATCCTGCTTAATATTTTCCGTTGGGTACATACAACTGTTTCTGACTCTGCTTTATTCTGTTTTAAACTAACAAATCAACCGCCATTTCAATTAACACCTTTCACCTTATTACGTCAAAGTGGGTGAATTAGATAGCGATTGCCCCGCCCCAAAGTTAAACAGAATTAACATAATAACATAAGTAAAATGTGAAAAGCAAGCTAAAATCGGATGAATTTCAATAAAAATCACCGCATCGACCCCAAAAACACACGAAGAGAGGATAAATCAAGCTATAGACCTATAATCTTGCTATTTTTGGTATATATTGTTCACTTAACACAAAAACATCCCTACTTATCGCTAAAATATATGCCCGAATAACCTATCCGATATCCAAAGAATTAAAAAAGGCGTCGAAGATCCAAACCCCAAAGAAATAATAATAACTTTTGCGAACAGATATTTTTTAAGCACCTTTTGTATCGCCAGAAACCAAACCGCATCGAATCCGAAAATAATTAATAATCCTGCTGGCCCCCAAAACCACGATGAGGGATAAACATCTATGCTCATATATAACCCAAAAAACATGGCTGATGACCAGCAGAAAACTAAAATACAAATAAGTGTTATTTGAATGATATCTAATCCTGACATTTCACTCTTTTTGGTTTCCATTCTCGATTTCCTGTCGATAAATCAAACTGCACTGCCCCCCCTCGAAAATACGATAGCAGAGCAGATTGGTCTGTTCAGGCGGCTTTCTATTTCGCCTGTGCCAGAAGCTGTTCATATCGTCGACGCATAGCCGCCAGTACTTCCTTATACCCGGGATCATTCACAAAGTTGATGGTTTCTTCCGGATTGCTCTGCAAATCATACAACTCCTCATAAACCGGCTTCTGGTCAATCCAGCGAACATATTTATAGCGTCTTCCAACCACCCCTTCGCTTTTCGGAATCGCATTGTGCTCAAAAAGATGCTCGTAAAAAAAGTCCTCTCGCCAGCGAACAGACCGCCCTTCCACCAGACCAGACAAATCCCTGCCCTGTATGGCCGCCGGCGCCTGAATCCCGGCATAGTGCAGCATCGTCGGGGCCAGGTCGATATTCAAGGCGATTGCCTTCTGCCGGTTGCCTCGGCGGCTCTGCGGCAAACGCGGATCATAGATTATCAGAGGGACACGGATGGACTCCTCATGCGGATACCACTTGCCTGCCAGACCGTGTTCACCCAGATAGAAGCCATTGTCTCCGGCAAAGATAATAAGGGTGTTGTCGGCCAATCCTTTTTCCTGCAGCTTCCTGCGAATACGTCCCACCTCCGCATCGACTCCATAGATCAGACGATGATAGTTTCGAACCATCTCCTGGTATTTCTCAGGAGTTGAAAAACGAACCTCCCACCGCGCCCGGGCTTCATTGTTGGTCTTTAAAAACTCAGGGAGCCGCTGCCAGTCGGCTTCTGTGGCCGTTTTGGGCAGTGGAAACGTGACATCCTTATAAACCGCTTCATGCTGCGGATCATAAATAAACTGCCGCGGATCCCCATCCTGACAGTGAGGAGCCTTAAAACTGACGGAAAGACAAAACGGCTGGCGGGCCGTACAGCTATCCAGAAATTCCAGCGACTGGTTCCCCATCAATCGCGTAAGATGAATGGGTTGACCGTTTGCATCGGTGTGCCCTTCATATTTACCCTGCCCAGCCCAGCCTTCCCAGAAATCATAGGATGCCGCCGGCAAATCTCTGGCACCCACACCATATTTCCCGACAAATCCGACACGGTATCCCGACTGTTTCATCAGCATAGGATAGGTTCCGGCCAGTTGTTCATCGGTAAACTGCCTGGCAAAATCGACAATGCCATGACGGCGGGCATATTGACCGGTCAGGAAAGAAGCCCGGCTTGTGCAGCAGATGGCAGTCGTGACATACGCATTCGTAAATATCACCCCATCTGCAGCCATCGCATCGATATTCGGCGTCCGGAGTATCGGATTGACGCAGCCCAGGGAATCCCATCGCTGGTCATCCGTCAGCAGGAAAATGATATTGGGTCGCTTGGCTGCATGCCCCCCGCCGGCAGCCTGGCCGTGCTCCCCTGATTTTAAACAGCCCGCAACCGGCAGCAGCCCGGCCATCGAAGAGCCCAATATACCTTTCATAAACGCACGTCGCTGCATGATTCCGTTCCTTTTCATAAGGTCGTATAATTCTTTCGGTTTGCCTGCCTTTTTTCAGATGCTTTCATAAAGCACCTCTGCGTTCTTCCTAAAAAACCGCATTTGGAACCGTCCCTGTTTTCTTCTCGGGTTATTGGAGCAGGTCGTTGACCTCGTCGGCATGGAATTCTTCGGGGTCAAATTCATACCCGAGCCAATCGACCAGTTCCTTCTTTTTCTTGCTGTTCTTTCCCTTTAATACATCCACCATTTCTGAATAACCCCAGGGTCCTCCGCAGTCCTCCGGCGGGCAGGCTCGCCGGCCATCCAGGCAGACCGGATACTTCATCCCTTTTTGAGGGTCCTTGATTTCCACCAATTCGACCGTGTGTTCCCAGTTGTCGCCGAAATCATAGACATAGACAAATCGGTCCTTGCAGCGGCCAACCAGATCGGTCAGCCTGGCCTTCCGTTCGTCCAGCATCCCTTCGTCGAATATGTCGTCGTCAGGATCAGGCATACCGTACTCATCCTCCCCTGCATTAAATGAATGCAGATGCGTATCCGTCCATCCCATGACATCCTGGATAACGTTATGCAGCTTATCCAAACGGATATCGGCAGCAACTTCGATTTTTCGCCAGATACGCGGCTCGATCTCATTCAACCAGATTTCAAGCTGATAAATTTTCTTCGGCATCTTTGCCATTTCGGACCTCCTGTTCAGGTGCTGAAATTTTGTAATAATTAAGTCAGCTGGTAGCTGGGCCATGCCCACGCGGTTCCTCGGCATACATACACCACCTGCCAATTTCATATTATAACCAATCGGCAGCTGAACACAATAAAAACCCGCTCGTCAATAAGTCCTCATATCAGCGTTCCCGCCTGCCCCCCTGTCTGAATGGCTTCCCCCGTCAAGGCAGGACAGCCGGACAGAGAGGGCCAGG
>JAFGQP010000274.1 GCA_016935635.1 Sedimentisphaerales bacterium | reverse complement strand
TGGTGTGAATATCTTCGGGCCGTATGAAGGAGCACTGTCCAATGGCGGCGAGCGGCTGGCCCTGGAACGGCCGCAGGCGCCGGATGCAATAGGGGACTTGGTGTCCTGGGTTCAGGTGGATGAAGTCTATTACGGCACCTATTCCCCCTGGCCTGTCCAGGCGGATGGTCTGGGCAAGTCTCTGGAACGCGTGTCTTCGGCATCCGCTGCCAGCGGAAACGACCCCGCTAACTGGCACGACGAGGAGCCCTCACCGGGAAATTAAATCAATCTGGACGGTGGTGATCAGACGATCGTATGAGGCAAATGCAGATATCCATGGCTTGTTTTAAAGCTGCAAAGCTGTAATCTGATAATTATGTAATGACCTGATTCAATCCTGGTTTTACATTTTTGGGTCAACTGTAATGTTGAATTTGACGTAATAAGAAGAGATTCTCTATAATTATCTGGCATCATAAACTCATGGAATTAAACACTTTGAGGTGTAAAGATGAGTAATAATATAAGCAGGCCGTTTTATATTGGACTTATTCTCTTCCTGTTATTTACCATGACGACCTGGGGAGGATTATTTGATCCCCCGTTAAGCAATCCGAGCTTTGAAGATAATCCGATCAATCCTGGCGTCTGGATTTATGAATTTGACAGCTGGTATGATGTTGATGGATGGATTGAATATGCAACAGGATCTTCAGGAAATGGGATACCCTTTACTCCTTATGGTTATATATGGACGGGTTTTGTTGGAAATGCGGGCACATCACAAACTGGCCTTATTTATCAGCAGGCTGGGACATGGTCGCCAAATCTTTCGTGCGAAGTAACATTTCTGTTCGGAAAGCGGTCCGGACGTACACCGTTTCCCATGCGGATATCGCTCTGGGCCGGGGGCAATCCATCCACTGCCGCAGATGATGTTTCTCTGGTGACGGTGGGGGCGACAATGATTGACAGCGTTACGGTTACCCCTGATTTTGGAGGTGAAGAGATTGCTACCCTGGAAACACGCGTTCTCTTGAACACTGGAACCGGTTATTCTGAAACGGATCCCCTCTGGCTGGAGTTTAAAAGTCTCGGGACGATAGACAGCCAGCTGTTTGTTGATAATATTCAGATTAAAGCGGCAGTTTTGGCCTCTACCCCCAATCCTGCCAACGGCGAAACAGGCGTACAGCCAGGCATAAATTTGAATTGGACAGAGCCAACGGTCTTCGGATCAACGTTTAAATTGTATTTTGGGACAAATCCGGATATTATTTCCAATCCCGAGTTTACAGATATTCATCCGCCTTTTACTCCTTCTGCACTGGATTATATGACCACCTATTACTGGCGGGTGGATACAGTAACGGATACGGAGACCTTTGAAGGAGATGTGTGGTCTTTTACTACGGGCGGGAAAGCAAACCGGCCCAGTCCGGCTGATAATCAAGTAAACGTAAGAATAGGCAGTGTTGACCTGAACTGGACGAAAGATTCCTGGGCTGATTCCTGCAAGGTCTATGCGGGAACAAAACTTCCGTTAACCTATCTGGGAGAAGTTACAGGTATAGTCTTTTCTGATTTTCCTGCAAACAGTGAAAAGACAACTTACTATTGGCGGGTAGATGAATATGCCAACGGCCAGCTTGCAATGCAGGGCGATATCTGGTCGTTTACGACGCGGGGCAGCCTTGCCATTTGCCCGGAAGGGGATATAAATAATGATTGCACAGTCGGCATGGAAGATATTTTTTTGATGGCCCAGCAATGGCTGGATCCATACGGATGTGATGGATTTGCACAGACCTGTGCAGACCTTGTTGGTCAGGACGGAGTCAATCTTTCCGACATGGCAGTGCTTTCATCCAACTGGCAGCGGCAGGGCGAATCCATCATTGTAATCAATGAAATTCAATATAATCCTGATGTAAAAACGGAACTGGTGGAGTTTATTGAACTCTATAATACGGGTCCGTTTGATGTGGATATTTCCGGCTGGCGTTTCTGTGATGGGGTGGACTATACTTTCCCGGAGGGTACGATACTCCAGGCCGATTCATATTTGGTTATAGCAGAAGACCCCAGCGCTGCTTATTCTCCTGTGACCATTTCGCAAAAATATGGGACGGATTCAAGCCTGGTGATGGGTCCATTTATGGGCAGTCTGAGTAATGAAGGGGAACAAATTACGCTGTGTGATGCTTTCGGCAGCGAAATCGATCAGGTGGATTATCGATTGGGATTTCCCTGGCCAACGGCGGGCGATCCGATTCCTGATGATGGAACGCACCTGGGTTCAGGACATTCCATCCAGTTGATCTATCCTCATTTTGACAATGACCTGGCCGGCAGTTGGCGAAGTGCTTATCCGACCCCCGGTGATATGAATGTCGGGGTTTTTGCCGAGAACTGCCCGCCGCAGATACGACAGGTGGATCACTCGCCGCAGCAGCCCAAAAGCGGTCAGATCGTTACAATTACCGCAAAAGTGACCGATCCGGACCAGGTTGCGTCCGTTGTTCTGCAATACCAGGTGGTTAATCCGGGGAGTTATATTCCCATTACCCTGCCGAATCTGAGTACCGCCACGCCAAATGTGCCGAATCCTGATTACGAGAATACTGCCAACTGGATGACGCTGGTGATGCTCGACAACGGACAAAATGGCGATATATCCGCCGGGGATAATATTTATACGGTGCAATTGCCTGCAAACATACAATCGCATCGCCGTCTGATTCGTTATCGAATTACCGTTGAAGATGGTGAAGGTCTTAGCATCCGCGTTCCCTATGCTGATGACCCGCAGCCTAATTTTGCATATTATGTCTATGATGGCGTGCCCTCCTGGACCGGTGATGGTGTAACCTACAGCAGTGAAGTGCTTTCTTCGCTGCCGGTCTATCAGTTGATATCGCGGAGTACGGATATTGAAGCCTGCTTCTGGAATTCGGCATGGAATGACGGCAAGTATCATTTTGTCGGTACTTTTGTTTATGACGGCAAGGTCTATGACCATGTCTATTACCATATTCGCGGACAGGCTTCGACTTACCGATGGGGCAAAAACAAGTGTAAATTCAATTTTAGTCGCGGTCATTATTTCCAGGCATGTGATGACTATGGTGTAGAATATGAAAACAAATGGAATAACATCGTGCTTGGAACCGGCACCTGCCCATGGTGGAAGTGGCAGCATCCCGATGGCGACTGGGATCAGGGAGCCGGCGGTATGGTATTAAATGAACCCCTGGGGTATCGTCTTTATAATCTGGCGGGAATTACGTCTCCCAATACAAATTATTTCCATTTTCGCGTGATTGATGCTGCTGCCGAGGCCGGTTCGACGCAATATGATGGAGATTTCTGGGGCCTGTATTTTGCAATTGAGGAACCCGACAGTCGATTTATCAAAGAACACGATCTTGCTGACGGCAATCTTTACAAAATGGAAGTCGGCAGTGCCGACCAGAAAAATCAGGGCGTCACTCAGGTGACCAACGCTTCCGACGTCTGGGCCTTCATCGATGGCCAGAACTCGTCCTCCACACAGGACTGGTGGGAAGCCAATGTAAATCTGGATTCATATTACAGCTACAGGACAGTTGGGATTGTGGTAAATGATTCTGATCGTCGGTCTCAGGAAAACTGTCTTTATTTCCATGACCCAATGACTGCCAAGTGGACTATCCACCCATGGGATTTGGATTTGAGTTTTGAGTGGGGCGGGCATTATTCTCCGACAATATGGGAGTCTATTCAGCATTGCCTGAATTATTCAGTATTAAATCTTGCTTATCAGAACCGGGCCAGAGAATTGGAGGACCTGCTGTTCGATAACAATCACGGCGGCTGGCGCCAGACGGACCAGTTGGTCGATGAAATGGCATCTGTTATTGCATCAGACTTTAACGGTCAGCGATTTATCGATGCCGAACAGGCAGTGTGGGATAATCATCCAAGGGTTTCCGGTATGTATCGTAATCTGTGGTACCAGCATAATGAATTTTTTACCCAGCCGGGCAATAGTGCCAACTGGGACTTTATGGCGGCCTATTATAAACAATATTTGACTGCAGCCGGGATGTCCAGCTTTCTGAGCGGAAGCTACGGATTGCACGCACTCAATGCCAGTATTGCGGATACGCAAATTCCGAATACACCGATCATCACTTATCTGGGTGTCGTTAATTCAGACGGCAGTTATCCTGAAAACAATCTGCGATTTGAAACCAGTGCGTTCAGTGATCCGCAGGGAGCCGGTACCTTTGGTGCGATACAGTGGCGCATCGCGCGTGTGGATGATCCTGCCGCAGATGGTTATCTTGTGCGTCAGCGGCATCATTATGAGGTCGAAACCAAGTGGCAAAGCCAGGATATTACGAATGCCGGCCAGTTGACGGTTCAAATCCCTGCCGATGAAGTTGAAGTCGGAGGGATGTATCGTGTTCGCTGCCGAATGAAAGATAACACCGGGCGGTGCAGTCACTGGTCTGCTCCGATTCAATTTATTGCTGCTGGAGGGATTGTCACCGACTTGCTGGAGAACCTGCGGCTGACAGAAATGATGTATAATCCGGTCGCGCCTGATGCCGCGGAAATTGCCGCCGGCTACACGGACAACGATGCCTTTGAATTTATTGAGCTCCAGAATACGGGACTGACACCGCTGGATCTGACCGACACCTATTTCTCTGATGGCATTGAGTACAGTTTTGGACGCTGGACACAATCAGAAACTCCGCTTATCGATACGGGATTTAACAGCGGTACCGATGGATTTATATATACGGATGATTCATTCGGGACCAGTAATCCCAATTATGCATCTGGTTCTTATGAAGCCTCCGGCGGTTACAGCGGCGGGGGACTGGGTGTCTATCTGGGTACTGCAACGTCGCGCCCCATGTCAGGCGGCTGGAGCGGAACTTTTACACTGGCTCAAAGCAGTATTGTGACCATCAGTGTCAATTATCGCATGATTGCAGGTACCGGACTGGATAGAGATGAATATGGCCAGGCCATTCTGCAAATTGACGGCACATGGCATGGTGATTCTACGAACAAATCCCTGGTATATATTACAGGTAACGGGAATGCAGGTTCGGATGATGATTCCGGATGGCAAACTTATCAAACTACCATTGGATTGAGTGCAGGTATGCACACCATAATCCTTGGCGGATATTGTAATAAAGCCAACAGCAGCGGTAATGAATGGATCAGAGTCTATTTTGATAATGTTGCACTGACTGCGATGGTGACTGCTTCCGTACCTTATACGCTTGAACCTGGGGCCCATGTCCTTGTCGTTAAAAATCAGGCGGCATTTGAGGCTCGCTACGGAGCAGCATTATCATCGCGAATTGCCGGCCAATACAGCGGCAGTCTTAATAATGCCGGCGAAACCATTCGGCTGACAGATGCCTGGGATGGAAACATCTTCAAATTTACCTATAATGATGGCTATGGCTGGCCGGTCCCGGCTGATGGTTTGGGACATTCGCTGGTTCCGGTGGATTCGGCTATAGCAGGTCAGCGTGAGGGTTCTATGGATTACGGCGGCAACTGGCGTGCCAGCACTTATCGT
>JAFGQP010000273.1 GCA_016935635.1 Sedimentisphaerales bacterium | reverse complement strand
CTGGATGCGATTTACTACTGCCCGTTTCACCCGGAAGGCTCCATTCCCAGATACCGCATGGAAAGCGACCTGCGAAAGCCGGCACCGGGGATGCTCTTGAAGGCGGCCAAAGAACTCGATATTGACCTGAGCCAGTCATGGATGGTTGGTGATTCGTATCGGGATGTCGAGGCAGGCAAGCGTGCGGGCTGCAAAACCATTCTGATTAATAATCCGGTCAAGCCGGTGGTAAAAAATCCAGCCGATCCGGAGCCGGACCGTCAGGCGGTCAATATTCGTGAGGCAGTCAATATCATTCGGATGTTTGAACAGCATCATGACAGCAAGCCCGCAGCAGAGCATCTGTCAGTCCAGGATATGTCGGAGGTTCAGGTCGATATGCAAAACTCCAAACAAACGATTACTGTCGAGACATCACGTTCTGCGTCAAATCCGACTAAATCCAAGCCGGTTGAGACCGGTGGGCTTGTTCGTGAAGACCCGACAGCCAAAGAAACGGCACCTCCGGAACGGCCCTCTGCTGCCCTGCGAAAGCCTGCGGCACGAGCCGAGACGCCTTTGCCCAGGGACACCGAGAATCTGCTCAACGAGGTTCTGGTTCATCTGAAGGCGGCCTATAAGCTGGGACGGGATGATGATTTTTCCATCTGGATGATTCTGGCGGGGGCCTGCCAGATTGTAGCGGTCGGCTGCCTGGTGGTGAGTTTCTGGTTTTTCCTGGATTCCACGCGATCGGCTGAGCACATCCTGATTATGATTGGTTTTGCCGCGGTGCTGCAGCTGATGACATTAACCTTTTTCCTGATGCGAAATCGAAACTGACAGCCCTATGATTGCCAATCCACAGCATATTCTGGTCTGGCTGCCGTCGCCCCTGGGCGATGCGATTATGGCCACGCCCGCCCTGTCGTCCATTCGACAGCAATTTCCGTCGGCCAAGATCATGTTTCTTACCAGCCGAACCAACAGGGCTTTTCTGGAGCCATCGGCGTTCTGTGACGACTGGATGGATCTGGACAAATCCTATTTCCGGATGCTCGGCAAGCTCCGTCAATCCCATTATGATCTGGCGGTTCTGTTCAAGAATTCCTTCGGCAGTGCGCTGACGACGAAGCTGGCGGGCATTCCCGAAAGAGTTGGTTATGCCCGTGAAGGGCGAAACTGGATGCTGACCGACAGGCTGATGCCGGAAAAAGAAAACGGCGATTTCAAGCCGGTCTCGGCGGTGGATTATTATCTTAACGTCGCACAGTATCTTGGCGGCACTATTGCGAATAAAAAGCTGTCGATCGGGTTGACAGATGCCGACCGGCAGATACTGGCCGAATCATGGCCGCAGTTGAACACGATGACAGGTCCACTGGTGATTCTGGTTCCCGGCGGGGCTTTCGGTCCCAGCAAGCTGTGGCCCGTGCAGCGTTTTGCGGAACTGGCAGATCGGCTGATAGAAACCTGTCGAGCCACGGTGGTGATTTCTATTGCCCCGACGCCGCAGGAAATCGCTATTGCCGAACAAATTCAGGGCAACGCAAAACAGCCGATATTGAGCCTCGGACAGCGGCCGCTCAAGCCCGGCCCGCTGAAAGCCCTGTACGAGAAGGCGAATTTAGTCATTACCAATGATACCGGTCCCCGCCATATTGCCGCGGCACTCGATAGGAAACTGATTACCCTGTTCGGTCCGAATAATCCAGCCTGGACAGAAACTCATAATCCCAACGAGATTCAGATTGTCGGCCAGAGTCCGTGTGCGCCGTGTGATAAACCACGCTGCATTGAAAAAGAACACTACTGCATGCTGTCGATCAGCGTGGAACAGGTGTATAATAGAGCAAGGTCTGTTCTTGGAATGTCTGTATCATGACTGCCGACTATGTCCAGCTTGGCCCGGACGTCTTCGTGCACCCGGATTATGCCGAGGCGCTCAAACAGATGCATCTGGATACGCTGGGTGCAATTTTTGCTTTTGAAGGCGGCACAGCGCTGGTCAAGAAAGAACTGACGCACTGGCGGAGCCGAACGGAATTTGTCGTCGGTAATCCCCTGCAGCGGTGTTTTCTAAAACGGTATGTTGGGCCTCCGTTGATGACGCAGCTTCGCAACTGGCTGGCCCACGGCCGGAAAGCCCTGACGGCGATGTATGATTATCTGCCCTGCCGACCGCTCAAACAGGCAGGTGTCGGCACGTACCAAACGATTGCTTACGGCGGGCGATGGCGTGGGCTGTTTGAGGAGAAAAGCTTTGTAATTCTGCTGGAAATCCCGAAGGCACAGTCGCTGGAAAAACGATTGCCGGACTGTCTGACCGGTCCGCCGGACCAGAGCAGCCGGACGGAACGTGTCGCATTCATTCATTCACTGGCCGACTTTGTCAGGCGGTTTCACCAGAGCGGCTATTGCCATCGGGATCTGTACTTGTGCCATATTTTCTATTCGGCGGACCATAGTTTTTCGTTGATAGATTTGCAGCGGGCCTTCCAGCCGCGATTGTTTCGGCGGCGATGGATTTTAAAAGACCTGACGCAATTGTATTATTCATCGCCCGGAGATATCATCAGCCGTTCGGACCGCCTGAGATTTTATCTGCATTATTGTCAAAAGGAAAGGCTGACAGCCTCGGACCGACGGTTCATCCGTCAGCTCAAACGAAAAGCGTGGTGGATGGCCGACCGCGAAATCCGCCGGGGCAAAGAAGTCCCCTTTGCAAAGTAAACCCTCTGCCGGTACAATACTATCATGCTGTCCACTGCAATCATTATCGAACGAACCTCCATACGCCTTGGCGGAGCCGAGCGATCCGTGTCAGAACTGGCACAGGAACTGAAGACTCAGGGCGTCGAGGCACATATTCTGGCTGCGGCAGGCAAGCCCAGCGAGAATGTGACGATCTTATGTTCACAGCAGGATACTCATCGCACGTCATTGAAAACATTTGAAGCTGCGATTGAGCGCCATGTGTCGCAGCATCATTATGATATGATTCACAGCACCCTGCCGCTGGGCTGTGCCGATATTTACCAGCCGCGCGGCGGCAGCTTCAAGGAAGCCATGCTGCAAAATGCGGCCAGTTATTCGAATCCGTGGGTGCGGCTCTGGAAAGAGAAAAGCCATTTTCTGAATTTTCGGCGGACGGCCTTTCTGCGGGCCGAGGCCCGTTTATGTGCTGATAATCAGCAGACGATCGTTGCGGCGCTGTCCGATTATGTAAAGCAGCAGTTCCTGCGGCATTATCATCTGCTGGAAAGCCGGATTGCCGTGGTTGCCAACGGAATCAATCCCAACCGCCATGCCGATCCCCAAAAAAGTCAGGCTTTTCGTCGAGGGATTCTCGATAAAATCCCCAATGAGATTCGTGATAAAGCCATTCTGCTGTTTTTTGCCGCGACGAATTTTCGCCTCAAGGGGCTGCGCGAAGCCATTATCGCCCTGTCCAAAGCAATCGAGCTTTGCCCGCAATGCCCTGCCATCATCGTGGCAGCCGGGTCTAATAAGATATCCGCCTATCAGCGGCTGGCCGGGCAATATCGTGTTGGCGACCGCATTATCTTCTGCGGCCCGCAGCAGGAAACCGTCACCGCCATGGCCGCCTGTGATGCGGCAATTCTGCCGTCCTGGTATGACCCCTGCTCGCG
>JAFGQP010000042.1 GCA_016935635.1 Sedimentisphaerales bacterium | reverse complement strand
GATTCCAACCAGTTCGGTACCGATGAGTTTGTCGCCTGGTGCAGGCGTGTCGGCACCGAGCCTTATTTCTGTACCAATGCCGGCAACGGCACGCCCGAAGAAATGGCCGAATGGGTCCAGTACTGCAACGCAGATACCGGCCCCCTGGCCCAACTTCGCAAGGCCGGCGGCCATGATGCCCCGCTGGGCGTCCGCTACTGGAGCATCGGCAACGAAAACTGGGGCAGCTGGGAGATTGGTGCCAGCACCCCGGCCAAATGGGGGCCACTGGTGCGAAAATCCGCCGAATTGATGCAGCAGGCGGATCCGGACCTGATCCTGCTGGCTGCGGCAACACCGGATCGAAACTGGACGGCCCCGCTGCTCAAGGCCGCCGGGGAATATCTTGATTATGTGTGCATCCACGGGTACTGGATGATTTTAAATGAAAGAAATGACGCTCCGGACTATCTGACCTGCATCATGCAATCGCAGGGACCCGAGCAATCCATTACCAGCGTTATTGACATTCTTGAAGAAACCGGCCACCGCGGCAAAATTAAAATCGCCTTTGACGAATGGAATCTGCGAGGCTGGCATCACCCGGGTTTCCCGCGGAAGGTTTTCGGCGACCCCGACGATCCCGAAGTCAAGAGGCTGATTGACGCCCGGGATAAAAATGCGATTGCCTCGCAATATACCATGGCTGATGCACTCTTTTCGGCATCATTTCTCAATGCCTGTCTGCGTCACGCCGATGATGTCGGGATGGCCAATATCGCACCCATCGTGAATACCCGCGGCCCCCTGTACGTGCATCCGAAGGGGATTGTCAGGCGGACGACGTTTCATGTCCTTTCGATGTATGCCAACCTGCTGGATAAGCAGATCATGGATTCGGCAGTCACCTCTGGGATGCTGACCCACGGCGAGCGGTTCGTTCCCTTAGTGGATGCGATTGTCACCTGCGATGAGGCAAAGAAAACCTTCTCCATCGCGCTGGTGAATCGCCATCCTTCCAAAACGGCGACCTGTACGATTCATTTAAAAGACAGGGTCCTTGACGGGCTGTTTGATGCGGTTGTCCTGAGCGGAAGTTCACCTGACGATTACAACGATATTCAACATCCGGATCGTGTCGTTCCCGAACCAAAGAAACTAACGTTCAGGCAGAATACCGTATCCCTGCCCCCGCACTCGCTGACGATTGTAAAAATCCATTGAGCTTCAATTCCGGCGGGGGAATTTTTCGACCGCCAATGGAAATTACGTGGGCCGGCCTGAAATGCCCGGCAGAGAATTGACATTTCGTAAAAAATGGGCATAATAGGCCGGTATTATGGCTGCCAAAAAAATCAAAATCGACAAAGACGACGCCCGCCGGCGGATACTGGCCTTTTTCCCCATCCTGCGGAAAACCTATCCGGAGGCCAAAGTCTCATTGGATTTCAACGCCCCGCTGGAACTCATGATCGCCACCATCCTGGCGGCTCAGTGCACCGACGCCCGCGTCAACATCGTCACCAAAGACCTGTTCAAGAAATACCGCAAGCCCGAAGACTGGGTCAAGGTCAGCCGCGAAGAACTCGAACAGGATATCCGCTCGACCGGCTTTTATCGCAACAAGGCCGCCAGCATCCAGAAGGCCTGCCAGACCCTGATTGACAATTTCGGCGGCAAAGTCCCCCAAACGATGGAGGAACTGCTGACCCTTAACGGCGTGGGACGCAAAACCGCCAATGTGATTCTGGGCAACTGCTTCGGTGTTCAGGGTATTGTCTGCGATACCCACATGATTCGCCTGTCGCGCCGACTGGGATTATCGAGTAATAGCGACCCGGTAAAGCTGGAGTTCGATTTAATGGACCTTGTACCCAAAGATAAATACGGCGGCTGGACATTGTTTAGCCACTGTATCGTCTTTCATGGTCGGGCCTGCTGCAAGGCCCGCAAGCCGGATTGCCCTGCCTGTCCCATCGCCCAATACTGCCCGGCGGCAAATCAGCCAAAGTTATGGTGAACACGCGGCGGGTTTTGGCCGATATATCTGTAACTATTGTGAAACAATCGACGTATTGTCCGATAAAAAGGTATCTATGACTGATTATTCGAAAATCGCTGCTGAAGAAACTTGGCGTGTGTTCCGGATTATGGCCGAGTTTGTGGAAGGATTTGAGCTGCTGTCCCAAATCGGACCCGCAGTATCCATATTTGGCTCCGCTCGGACAGAGCCGGGGACGAAGTATTACGAGCTGGCCGTCGAGACGGCGCGGGCCTGCGGCCAGGCGGGATTTGCCGTCATCACCGGCGGCGGCGGCGGCATCATGGAAGCCGCCAACAAAGGGGCTCGCGAAGCGGGTGTCAAGAGCGTCGGGCTTAACATCGAGCTGCCCAATGAGCAGGTACCCAACAAATTCCAGAACATGTCGCTGCATTTCCGGTACTTTTTCTGCCGCAAGGTCATGTTCCTCAAATACGCCCACGGGTTTATCACCATGCCTGGCGGATTCGGAACCATGGACGAATTGTTTGAAGCCCTGGTCCTAATTCAGACCCTCAAGCAGGCCTATTTCCCGGTTATCTGCATGGGTTCTGATTACTGGAAGGGATTGTTTGAGTGGGTGGACAAGACCATGCTCAAAAAGAACGGCTATATTGACGAAGCGGATATGAATGTCTTTACCCTGTGCGATGACCCCCAGGATGCAGTCAAGATCATCACCGATTTCCACAAGGCCAATGGCCGCGGCGGCCTCAAACAACCCCCGGGCATCAAACGCACCTGGAACGGGTTTCAATAAACACAAGTTCATTAAAAAAGGCTGCCAGAGATAATCCTGACAGCCTTTTTCATTCCTATTGGAAAGGATGACTATATTTTTTTGCCGGTTACTTTCTGCGTAACAGTGGCCGGTGTTTCTGAGCCTTCGCCCGGACGTCCCATCGCAGGACTGGTCATCTCGCCGGTCAGCTTTTCGCCATCGATCTGGCCTTTGAACTGATTCTCAAAGCTTCTTT
The DNA here is from genome assembly GCA_016935635.1 of Sedimentisphaerales bacterium. GTDB lineage: Bacteria > Planctomycetota > Phycisphaerae > Sedimentisphaerales > Anaerohalosphaeraceae > Anaeroglomus. Next base: position 3,069 of record JAFGQP010000042.1, on the reverse strand, counting down.
CGCCAAAGCTCATCTTGACAGTGAAACTGACATTCTTGTCTTCCATCGCCACCTTGTCCACGGCAACCGGACCATACAGGGCACTCATGTCCGGCATAACCATCAGCCATTGTGTCCGTTCGCCTCGTTCAGAAGCTATCGTCAGTTCCCAGGTACCCACCAGGGCTCCGCCAATCCGTTTGCCTTCGATCGGGTTTTCACCGCGCTGGGTTTGTATGATGCCAGAAATCGTATCGCCTTTAGCGGTCAGTTCATAAGTCATTTCACGCGTCTGAGCCGGCTGATCCTGGCCTTCTCTCTGGCGGCCCTGCATGGTGCGTTTGAGGATCAGCTTGCCGTCGTCATAAGTCACACCAGTCGCTGCAGTTTCGCCGCGCTGAGTCTTCCAGATGGCTGCAAACTTTCCGTCTTTATCCTGACTGACCATCAGGGTCGAGGTCATCGTCTGATCGCCGCGCTGGGTCTTGAATTCCCAGTTGCCAAGAACCGCCGGCTTGGCCTTCATCAACGTGCCTTCGAGATCAAAATCACCATAATCACTGGAGGTCGTGCCTGTCAGCTTGCCGTCTTTGATAGTGCCGGTAAAGGTTGAGGTTGAGTCGGCCTGACGCATGCGGTTAATCTGGGAATAAGTCAGCTTATTGCCATCCAGCTGGATGTCCTTTAACTCACTGGCACCAAAAAAGCTGATTGCCTTGCCGACGAGTTTGCCTTCCTTGTCTTTGGAAAATGACAGAAGGGATTCCATCGCCCGGCCGTTAAAATCCGCCTTGACCTGCCAGATGCCGACGATATCTGTCTCGGCCGCAACTGCTGCCGGAACCATCCAACACACTGCCATCAGCCCCGCGATTGTAAGTAATGCTGTTTTTTTCATGCTACACTCTCCTTACACTCTGATTGATTCGATATGCACCCGGCTACATTGCCGAGCTCGCCTGTCTTTTTAGATACTTTCTGTCCTGACCTTAACTATTATGATAGATATATGTTAGACGCTGGGCATAAAACAGATATTTCATATTTTTCAACTTTTTCCTCAGCATTGCATGCGCATTTGTATTAGCTATTTATTTGCGGCCGGATAGATGGATGATATAATCAATTTCCTGCTGAAATCCAGGTTTTTAGATGAATAATCGACAATAAAAGGAGGTAATTATGGATTCAACACAGACACCCTCTGCGGAATGCTGCCCGCAATTCAATCCCGAAGGCTGGGACGGCAAGACCTGGATTTGGCAAGACAAGCTCTTTATGCAGGATAACGTCCGGGCATTATTTCATATTCCGCTCAATATGGGCACAGTCATACCCCGGATGTGGAACCAGATACAGGGGGCTCAGGCGGCGGTACCCACAAAGGACTTCGTGATGCTGGCCTGCGACCCGACACCGTGGAAGACGGAACTGTATTTCAACGTGACCAAAGACGTACCGGGGGCTAAGATGGTCCGGCTGTCAGGGACGTATGTGACCAGGGTCTTTGACGGGCCGTACCGCGATGCCCCCAAGTGGCTCAAGCAGACAGAACAATATCTCGCCGGCCAGAATAAAAAGGCGTCGAAATATTACTTCTACTACACCACCTGCCCCAAGTGCGCCAAGAAATACGGCCACAACTACGTCGTCGTCTTCGCCCAAGTGGCGTAACACTGTATTATGGTTTATCTTTGGAAGTCGGTGATGCTTTTTCAGTAAACAAGTCCCGGACGGCTTCGAGGTAGCCGTATCCATGTTCCTGTTCCGGCTCGAGGCAGCTTCCCTCCGGCCATTCGTTCCAGGCGTTGATGGTCATCACCTTCGGCTCAACCGACGAGGCCAGCAGCCGCTGGATAATCATCTGGGTCGCTTCCTTGAAGGCCGCGGGGGTATTGCCCTGCATGACGGGATTGACCACATGGGCGGCGGGCCTGGACCAGTCGGCATCGGGATGGGCACGCGGGCTGTTGTCCCAGTTGATGGTCGTATTGGGAAAATACGGCACGGGATAATTTTTCAACGCGCCATCGAGAAAGCCAATATACCGGTCGCGTCCCCATGCGTAATCCGAAACCGGAAAGGTGCCGTAGTTGAGAGCACCGTGATGCACCCAGGTATAGCCGGTCAGGCTGTCCAGGTTCAGCTCCGCACACAGTTTGGACCAGTCAGCAGGCGTAGTACCGCCGGGCAGGTTGGGTTGTCCCCAGAGAATTGAATTGATGTGAAGGCCCGGAAAACCTGCCTGTTCGACCTTTTTGCGGAAGCTGTCCAGGGCTTCGCGTGCCGCCTGTACAGTTCCGAAGCTATTGAGGAACAACTGCATCTCGTAAATCGAGAAATAGGGCTTGCCGTCGATTTTCCAATAGCTGGGGTGCTTAAAATAACGGCTGATGACCATATCCGTGATCGTCTCCCAGGTCTGGGATTTGATTTGGCCGGGATAGAGCAGCTTGATCGGCTCGGCGGGATTGTATCCCTGAATGTCATACCAGTCATGATTGGCCCACATCAGGGCAAACCGGATGCGATTATTGTTGCGGGCCTTGAGAAAACCTTTATCCAGAGCGCCTTCGAGATACGGGCCGTCATCATAATAATACCAGTCGAAAATAAAGGCATCCACGCCGTAATCGGCGGCGGCGTCAATCTTTTGGACCATCACATTCGGGTCGGATTCATCCAAATATCCCCAGACCGGCACCCTGGGCTGTTTGTGGCCGGCAAATCGCGGTTTGGCTTTGCGAATCAAATCCCACTCGGTAAAACCGGGATACTTGGCCTTATCCCATCGCGGATGCGGATGCGTACAGGGGTAATAATAAGCCGCGACCGTAATATCCGCCGCAGACGGCTCCGAGGATGCAGCGAATAGATTCGTACAAGCACACCAACTGACAACGATCAAACACACACCTGCTGCACATATTCGCATTGTTGATTCTCCTGAATACAATGATCTTGCTTGAAATTTTCCGTTTCGGCGCGGCTAAGTACAGTGTCATCAACCACGTGCTTCTTTTGCTCGCGGAATAACCATACCCGTTGGGTATACGATTTATCGATTGGTCATGGCCTCATGATAATGTT
>JAFGQP010000272.1 GCA_016935635.1 Sedimentisphaerales bacterium | reverse complement strand
GCCGACGGCGACCGCCAGCAGAAGATTTTCCAGTCGGAAGGTGAAAAGCAGAAACGCATCAACGAGGCCGAAGGCCGGGCGGCGGAAATCGAAAAGGTCGCAACGGCAACCGCGATGGGAATTCGTGAGATCGCCAAGGCCATCAACGAGCAGGGTGGCAGCGAGGCTGTGAAATTGCGTGTGGCCGAGCAATACCTCAACGAATTCGGTAAGCTGGCCCAGACGAATAATACCATGATTATTCCCACCGACTTATCAGATATTGCGGGAATGATTAAGACGGCCACGGCGGTGTTTTCGCAGAATAAGCCTTCGGCTTAAAGTTTGCTCGGAGATAAAAGATGTTTTAAGGCGGGATTAAGTCCCGCCTTTTTATTTGAAATATAGCCTATTAAATGGTATTGATAAACCATAAATTCCTAATCCTGAATACTTTATTCTTTTGCATCCGAATTAATACTGATTGCGTTAACATGGGCAAAAAAGGTATAATCCAGTAAATATGTAAAGCGTGTTATCAAAAAAGACTATTTCGGAGGGATGAAAACGCGATTTCAAATCAAGCCAACCTGCTTTGAGCAAGGGGGGATTTTTTTATTCCTTTGATGTACAAATGACCCCGTTGGTGTTTACCAGGACTATTGAATCAATGAACGTAAATACTCATAGCGATGTAACCATACCGAATGGAGGGAAAAATGCAAAAATTTATCGAAAACAGAAAACTGACAGCAGGATTAATGATTGTGTTTGCTTTCAGTATTGTATGGATGGTCTCGGCAGGGAATTTATACCCGCCGGCGCCGCCGTCCAGTACGATGAAGACGCTGGAAGAAGTGCATACGGCGGTGCAGGCACTCCGCGGGACGGCTCCGAAGGTGGCATTTCCTCCAAACAACAGTGCTCTTTACTTGCAGGCTGATGGGATCCCGGGAGACAGTACGGAGGCACAGCATCTCAACTGGATTTATGCTCAGGGATACATGATGAATGTCGCCAATGGCGCAGGGCCGGAAGAGAGACCGTCCCCGCTGTTTTCGGGTGTGTATATTTCCAAATTCACCGACAGTGCTTCGGTTCCTTTGAAGCTGAGATGCTGTAATAACGAGCGAATTGAGACGATTACGCTGGAAATGGTTAAACCCGGGACCATGATTCCTTTTGTCTATTATCGTCTGCGTTTGTGGAATGCGCGGGTGGCATTTGTCGAACCGTTTTCGACCAACAACGGAGGATTGGAAGTGATCGCCTTTACCGATTTTACGAGAATCGAATGGGGCTACAGAAACAGCAGCACGGCTGAATGGCAGTTTGAGGGGTGGGATATCCCTAAACAAGGTGGTGAATCTTAATCGATTCAGGAGATAACGATGAAAAATCATGTTATGATAATTATGTTTGTCTGGGCAGGCTGTAGTCTTTGGGCTGAAAATATCGACCCTTACAACAGCGGTGCCCAGTATGGCTGGAGTGAAAATACCGGGTGGTTAAATTTGGAGCCGTCGGTCGGCAGCGGGGTGCAGGTCTCCGATGACAAGCTGCTGGGCTGGATCTGGGGTGAAAATATCGGCTGGATCAACCTGTCATGCGAAAACACAGGCTATTGCGGCACGGTGGAGTTCGGCGTTGTCCATGACGGCAGGGGAAACCTGTCGGGCCTGGCCTGGGGCGAGAATGTCGGCTGGATCAATTTTGACCCCGTCGTGCCCGGCGAAACACGGATGAATGAATACTGCGTGCGAATCGGTGACGATGGCGCATTCTCCGGCTGGGCCTGGGGCGAAAATATCGGGTGGATTCATTTTGACCAGACGACAGCCTGGAGTGCGCAGGCCTGCGTGGTGACGCTGGAAGACCTTGAGCATTTTGCCGACTACTGGCTGCAGAGCGGCGCTGTGCCCGCGGAGCTGGACGGGCAGCCCGGCGTCAAAATGGGAGATTTTAGTGTATTTGCCCACTACTGGCTGACTTTCTGTCCGGACGGCTGGCGGCTGAAATAATTCCCTGCCAAAGGTGAATTTGGAGGATATCACACAGACGGACTGTGTGCGAGTCATCTAATTTTATAGAGAGGGATGGGAAAATGAAAAACAGGATGGCAGTGGTGTGTGGTTTGTTATGGATGATAGCGGGTTCGAATTCTATAGGGCAAGCCGATTCCTGGCCAATGAAGCAGCGGGATCAATACCATACCGGCCGGGCGGCTTTTGCAGTTCCGGCAACGCGAATGAACGAAACATTTTTTGATGTCTTCCTGTGGCAGACACCGACCCCCGGCTCTCCCGGCGAAGGGAATTTCGGTGGATCGTCAATGTCGTTCTTTGACGGGGCCGGGCCGGATGGCGGCGATATTGTCACGGGAACCTACCACTGGCCCAAGGGAGTGCAGGGCATGGAACGTCATACCGGCAAGCTCTTCTGGTGCGGCAATCCCGACGGCGGCGAATACATTGCCCATGTGACGCCGGGATTTTCTGTCGATGGCAGCACGATTTATGTCATTAATGATTCAACTTCGGCCAATGGTCCCCTGATGGCCTTTTCGCCAATCGATGGTCCCTCCATATTTCGTGACAATCGCTATGATATAAATCCAGAGCATCTGAGTCTGGGATCACCTTTGGTTTGCTGGGACGATGGCCGGATTTTTGCCTATAGCTGGGACGACCGACCCTATGCGGCATGGGATTACGGTTCAGACCTGGGTGAGGTCTGGGCTGCACCCTGTCAGACCTATACCTGTTTTAATGAACCGTCTTTATGGACGGATATGTACGGAAATAAATATTTGATATCGATAGGTCGCGGCGGTTTTATCATGGCCTTTGATGATTATGGAAATACCCTGTGGGATGTCCCGGTACCCGCGGGAACGGATATGACCCCGACGATTGATCCCGACAGCGGTTCTATCTATGCTGCCGTGGGAATGGATCATATCTATGTTGTCGGACTTGATATCAATGGCTATCCGCTCTGGGATGCGGCCCACGTTCATGATTTTACCTCCCTGAGCCAGCCCCAAAGGGCAGTGGGGACGGGCTGCCTGAGTTTCGACGGGGCGACCTATTATTTCCAAACTGCTGCTGAAAACGGCAGCGGCAAGCTGTACGCCATCAATACTTCCGATGGTTCGTTGAAATGGACGTATGATACCCAGAGCAAAGGCTGGGAAGAACATTCCGCCTGCCCGATTGTTACAGAAAATAACGTTGTGATTGTCGGCAATAATGATAACAATACTTATTTTGCCATTGAGGATCAGGGCCAGGATAATCCTGTTCTGCTGGATACTCTTTCCGTGGATGAGTCAGGTTCCGCCCGCGCTTCGGCCACATTGAGTGCGGATGGTCTGTTATATCTGCCGATACGTACGATCTGGACGGCAGGCAATGGCAGTAATCAGGTTCCGGATTACACGACACAGAATTTGTTTTGTGCTTTGGATATGACCGAAGATGCTCAGACGATATTATACCCGCCGGGCAAACAAAGAGCCATTGCCGGCAACGGTTCGGTGATGTTGAAATGGATTCAGGTTCAGGATTCCGCAGGTGTCTTTGACCATTATGCGATCTACCGCGATACAGCTCCGTTTGCATCAGTTGCAGGGATGACGCCTCTGGCGACGGTGGATGGGATTGATGCCTGGAGTTATCGTGACGATACCGCCCAAAACGGCACATCCTATTATTATGCCATCACGGCGGTTACGGTCTTCGGCGAAGAAGTGAAAACCATTCAATCCCTGGGGCCTCGCATTCCCCGCGATGAAACCGATCTGCAGGTTGTCTCCATCAGCCGCACACCGTTCTATCCACGGTACTGCGTGGATTATACCAGTTCTCTGCTGACTGAAGAGTCCGGTTTTGGTCCATACTGGTGTTCGGCTGCGACAGGATTCTGTGATGGGCAGGATGAAAACACCAAACACTGGCCCGCGATGGACGAGTCCATAACCTATACCGCCAAAATCCGCAACCGCGGCACCAATACCATTTATGAAAATATTCTGATTACCTGGGAAATCGACGGTGCGGTGGTTGATGAATACGACAGTATGATTTTTTTGATGCCGGGCGAAACAAAAACATGGGATTATATTTTGCCGTGGGATGATCAATCCCATGACATCCGTTTTTCAATCGATATCATAGATGCACGACCTGAAAATAATTCACTGGAGAGCAATACGCTGGCTGTGGGTTTTCTGACGTATATCGATGAATCGTTTATTGAACAATTTCGCGACGAATGGTCCGGCAGCTGGCCTGACATCCAGACGGACGATGTAATTGACTGGCTGAATATGCACATGAAGCGGTTCAACCAGTTGTTTGCTGAGGCCGACTGCCAGAAACGGGTGCATTATGATGTACTGGAAGTCCTGGATGATCTGGCCGAAGACCCGCAGGATCCGGCCCCGATTCATTTTGCGATTTTCCCGTTCCGCTACCACTGGGACACCGACGGCGATCCGCGCCTGAGCGGTTATTATCATACTGACGATGATATTGACTATGGCCTGCTGCACGAGATGGGTCATCAGTTGGGAATGATTGATATCTATCAGTTTGATTTGAGCGGCGAGCAGAATCAGATCAATGGGCAGGGCTATTCCGCCCACGATGACCTGATGCGGGGATGCAGCCCGTTTATTGCGGAATTTCACGCGCTGGCGATGAATCACTGGCTCAAGGTTGGGCACGGCTATTATGGCCAATTTCTGTACAATCTGCCGCAGACGATTCAATTGCGTCTGCTGGATTACAAAGGGCGTCCGCTGGATGGGGCTACGGTCAAGATATACCAGATCTGTGAACGCGATGGCGTTGGCAAGGTGATTACGGACCAGGTTAAAGCGCAGATAACAACCGATGAAAACGGAATGTGTACACTGCCCAATGTGCCGGTTGATCAAAATCTTGTGCCCCCCATTCCGACGGGTGATGCTTTGCACGATAATCCTTTCGGGTATGTGCATGTTGTCGGCACCAATGGCGTCCTGTTGTTCCGTGTCGAATACAATGAGGGGATTGACTATTGCTGGCTGGATATCACGGAGGCCTGCGTTGCCTACTGGAGAGGCCAGACCGATACGGCTGTTTTTGAGCGTCAGCTTGTGCTTGGCGGCCCGGTGATGCGGATTATGCCCAGGGATTTGGCCGAGTTGACTGCCTACGATTGGGATGCCTGGGCCGAAGCGGCTACCGCCTCTGTCGAAGATGATATGACCCATCTCAAGGCCGGCGCCGGTTCTATGAAGTTTGTTACGGATGGCGGTTTCGATACGTATCTGCGGTATCCAAAGACCTATACGGCCCTGTGGGATTTGTCGGATGCGTCCCAAATGCATATCTGGTTTTATGCCGAGAATAGTCATGGCTTCCAGAATGAAAGTCCCTGGATTCGTCTTAAGGATGCCGACGGCAACTATTTTGAATATGCCTATTATGAAGGAGGCGGTCGAGCCGATTTCCTCAATCAAGCCAATTATCAGTGGAAAGAAGCGGTGATCCCTCTGGATGGTGCATTTGCGGATACAGGATGGAATCGCACCTCGCATGGATTACCGGATATAAGTCGGATTCAGTATATGGAAATCCATGCCGATACCTGGGATTGCGGTTTTAACCTCTGGGTGGATGATGTCCGGTTTGACTGGCCGGAGTATAAGTACCGCGATTTCCAAACGGATAAATTAATTGACATTGCGGATATGTCGATTCTGGCAGGCCAGTGGCTCGAGTCCCATGTTGAATTTGCTCCTGCCCTCGGGGCCGACCTGACCCAGGATAAATGCGTGGACCTGGCTGATTTTGCGATGTTCGCCCAAAGCTGGCTGGAGGGAATGCTGCTGTAATGCCTCTGTAAAGTATCAGACAAACGCGAGAAGCCTGAGTGAACACTGGCTTGAAGACAGAAAAAAATTGAAAGGAAACAGGTATGCGGAGAACAAATACAACATGGTTAACGCTTTTGGGATTGGCGATTGTTGGGGTAATTATTTTCAGTACAGCCTATGTCACCGGCGGCGATCTTAATCCCAACAATACTCCATCTCCAACGATGCGGACGCTGGATGAGCTCTATAAAAACATCCAGCCTGGTCTGCCTTCGGATTGGCTGCCGTATCCCAAAGAAAAGCAGGTTGCCGGCATCGGCGCAATTCACATGGTTGTCCGAGGAGAGGTTCAGGGGGATATCCAGGGCAGTTGTACGGCTGGTCCGAAAGAGCGGACCAACACCAGTGTTGTGGTTGGGCTTGGACATGAAGTTCTTGTTCCGACGGATGCCGCTTCAGGACTGCCCACCGGACATCGGCAGCATAAACCGCTGATAGTGACCAAGTATATCGACAAAGCGACGCCTCTGCTTTATACTGCTCTGGTGAACAATGAAAATCTGACCCGGGTTGAATTACGCTTTTATCGTACCAACGACAAGGGCCTTGATGAGTTATACTACATGATCCGCCTGACCAATGCCCGAATCAACGACAGCAAGACCGCCGGCCCGAATATTGAGCAGATCAGTTTTGTCTATCAACAAATCGAATGGATATGGATCAATGGAGAAATCACCGCTATAGACGACTGGCAAACCAGCCCTGTGTAAATGGTAAAAATTAACTTGCTGATCCGCATTCAAGTGAGCAGAAACTAAGGTAAGTTTTTTGTTGTATTTTCCAGACAATGCGATATAGTTAAAAAAAGACATAACAAGTATTGTGTATGGAAAATGCGGACAATCAGGGCGGTGTCGCCCCGATACAGCCGCTTGATAGTTATATCAGGAGGTTATTGAGTATGGTTACACGAATGTTGTTGGTTGCGTTAGTTGCGTTGCTGGTAGTTGGCTGTGAAAAAGAGAAACCGGCACCTGCACCGACTCAGCCTGCAGTGGATCAGACTGCTGCGGATGCCCAGAAGGCTCTGGATCAGGCCAAGCCGGAAGTCGAAAAAGCCGCTGCCGATGCACAGAAGACGGCTGAACAGACCGCCGTGGATGCACAGGCTGCTGTCGAAAAAGCTGCAGCCGATGCCAAGGCCGCTGCTGAAAAAACCGCTGCCGACGCTAAAGCCGCCGCTGACAAGGCCGCTGCTGATGCCAAAAAGGCTGCCGAAGGCATCCAGTTGCCTAAGTAAGTTCTGCAAAACCAATCCTCTGCCGGCAGGATTAAAACTGAATCCTGTCGGTTTTTTTATGCGATAAAACAGTCTGTTGTTTATCATTTATTAGAAATACGCAAGCCCCTTGAGATATGGATTGCTTTCTGGTATAACCAAGTCAGTTTAATTTTTGGAGGTACAATCTCAGTTTGGAAAAAATTCGTGAGCAGTTGCAGGTTCTCAAAGAACGTGCCGTTCTGGTCGGCGCGTATACCCGGGAACGCCAGGTTGATATTAATAAAACAGATCCTCTTGCAGAGTTGACCAGCCTTGTTGAGACCGCTGGGGCTGTGGTGGCGGGACGAATCCAGCAGCGGCTCAACCGGATCCATCCCGGTACGTACATCGGTTCGGGTAAAGCCAAAGAGTTGGCCGAGAAGATTCAGCAGCACAAAGCCGATGTGGTGATTTTTGATAACGACTTGTCTCCCGGCCAGATTCGAGAATTGGAAAAAATCATCAAGGCTAAGGTTCTTGACCGCAGTGAACTGATCCTGGATATCTTCGCCACGCGGGCCCAGACCAAACAGGCCCGCCTGCAGGTGGAACTGGCCCAGCTTGAATATACTTATCCCCGCCTGACCCGGATGTGGTCGCATCTGGATACCGTGACCGGCGGAGCGAGTACGTCAGCCGGTGCTGTCGGCGGCATCGGCACCCGCGGTACCGGCGAAAAGCAGCTCGAAATCGACCGCCGGCTGGTCAGCAAACGCATCACGGAACTTAAACGCGAATTGGCAATTATTGATCAGCGAAAACTCCGCGAAATTGATGGGCGAAAGGATTTTTTCACCATTTGCTTAGTCGGCTATACCAACGCCGGCAAGAGTACCCTGATGAATGCTCTGACTGATGCGGGGGTGTATGTCGAAGACAAGCTCTTTGCCACGCTCGATACCCGCACGCGTAAATGGCGGCTCGACTCGGGTGTGGAGGTGCTGCTCAGTGATACGGTCGGTTTTGTCAGCCACCTGCCGCACCATCTGGTTGCCTCCTTTAAGGCGACACTGGAAGAGGCCCTCGGGGCGGACCTCCTGCTGCATGTGGTGGATGCCTCCAGCCCGCAGGTTTTCGAGCAGATTAAAAGCGTCGAATTGGTGCTCAAGGAAATCGGCTGCGGGGAAAAACAGGTTCTGACTCTGCTGAACAAGTCCGACTCTATCTGCGACATCAAGCTCTTTGAAACGCTTCAAACCATCCATCACGATGCGGTGGCCATCTCTGCCCGCACGAAGATGAATCTGGATAAACTGACTGCTGTCGTAGCCGATAAAGTGCGCGGCGGCAGGGTGCGTCTGCGGCTCCGTCTCCATCCCGGCCAGGGCAAGCTCATCGCTTTTCTGAAGGCTAATGCGACGGACCTGACCGAACAGTACGAAGGCGAGGATGTGCAGATTGAAGCGACTCTGGGCAAAAGTCAAATGATGTCGCTGCAAAAGCTGGGGGTGGCGGACTATGAGCTCATTTGATTCACTGTATCTTTGGATTGAATCGGCCGGCTGATGAAAATATACCATAACTACGATTTGACTGCGTGCAATTCCTACCGGGTGAAAGCCGTTGCTGCCCGCGTTTTTATGCCGGAAACAGACGAGGATATCGCTGTCGTCTTTTCCGACCGCAGCAGGCCCCGCGTCATTCTCGGCGGCGGCTGCAATGTCATCCTGTCCAAAGACTATTATGACCAGTTCGATTTTGTCATTTTCAATAGTGCCTTTTCCGCCTGTTCGGTGCCGGGGACTATGGTCATTGCTGAGGCGGGTCTGTCTCTCAAAATTCTCAGTGAGACGGCTCTTGAAAACGAATTATCCGGGCTTGAATACTTTTACGATGTTCCCGGCTCAGTCGGCGGGGCGGTCTTTATGAATGCTGAAACTCTTGGCGAATCGGTCAGCGACTGGATCGAAAGCGTGACTTTTTTCGATACGCAAGACCTGTCATTTAAGACGCTGCCCAAACAGGACCTTGCATCCGGCTATCGTCAGAGCATCTTCCAGCATCGCCCTGACTGGATTGTCGTCCGGGTCCGGCTGGTCCTGCTGCGCGGCGACAGCAGGGCCATTCACAAAAAAATGATGGATAATCTGACCCTCCGCCACCAGAAGCAGCCGTGGGATGTCCCCAGTGCCGGCAGTGTTTTCCGGCGCCCGCAGGGGCGGTTTGTCGGGCAGATGATCGAACAGCTCGGCCTCAAAGGCCATGCCTGCGGCGGGGCGATGGTCTCGCCTAAACATGCAGGCTTTATCGTCAACTACAACGGCCAGGCCACCGGCCGGGACATTCTCGACCTTATTGCTCTTATTCAGGACAAAGTCTCTGCCGCCTATCAGGTCAAACTTGAACTTGAGCAGCGCATTATTTAGTCATACCGGAAACGAGGTTGATATGCTGGAGATCTCCGGCATGTTGTATGCAGCCAATTTTTATCCGACATCAAAATTTCTTAACTTTCCAAATTTACATAAAGTCCTGTTTTACAAGAAGATATAATACTACACCATAAAGGTCGTCAATGTGCCTCCAGAAAACAGGTCAAAGATAATAGAATTCTCCTTGACTTAGTCTTTGAAAAAGGCCATAATTCATTAATGCAAATATTTGCGTAATGGTTTATGGGTAAAAAAAGACGAAATTGTGACAGCTCATTAAATGATTTGTGACCGCCTGAACGCAGCGAGTTACAGGAGTATTTCGAAACAGACTTTGCCAGCTTTGATTCGACACCTTGAATACCATCATGGTTGCGACTGTTACTCAGATTGATGATTGATATCTGGATAGAAGAGATAGAAAGCAGGATTTGCATGAGGAGGTAACATGGAGTTTAAGTGTGTAATGAAGTTTTTCATTTCAGTATTTCTGGTGGTGATTGGCCTGTGCCAGGCCGAGATCCTGGTTGAGGATTTCGAGTACATTGACCCGAACGAATTTACCTGGACCGAATACAACGGGAATGCAGCAATTACACTGGTTCCCAGCGATTCCAATGACTTTGGGCAGGTGATGAAATATGAGTACTGGTGCGGGAATGATCCTTATTATACTGAAGCATTTACGATTTTTCCCGAATCGCAGGACTGGTCGATGTATGATACCTTTGGCATGTGGGTCAAAGGCCGGATTTCATCGCAAAGTCTTGAAGATATGTATGTTGTTATCTATACGTCTCCCGATCCCAATGATTCCATGACCCATGCCAACCTGGTTCCGCTGGGGGCTGCACGTTTTTACAGAGTGACCCAGCTGCCGGACTGGACCTACTTGCGAGCTGATATCGACTATCAGTTTGAATCCCTGGACAATGTCTGGGGCGTTGGATTCGGCATGATGCCGACCAGTTATGGCCACGGAATTGTATGGATAGACAATTTGGCTGTCAGTACAACAGGGCAGGGTGGTGTGATAGATAACTTTGAGATGTATGCCGATGCCAATGACCTGCTGCTCAATGTTGCTCCGGGTACTAAAAATTGTACTATTTCCCTTGAAGATACCGAGGTCTACAACGGCAATCACGCCATGAAAGTAGAGTATAACAACGGAGCGGATCCCTGGTGGACGAAGGTAACATTTGGCAAAAATGTCAGGCATCTGGGGTATAACTGGAATGCCCTGGGCTATACGACACTCACGATGCATTTTAAGGTGGTCGATCCGGAAGGGCATTTAAGGCTCAGCTTATTTGACAAAGGCGGCACAAACAGGGCCTTTTATGACTACAATGGCGGAGCACGGTTGACAGCCGGCGACTGGACACGCTGGGATATTGATTTACGTTCGGTGCTTGCGGCGAATCCAACTGCGCTGGATGAAATCGCCCGCATTGATATCCAGTTCCAACCCATCGATTATGGCACAGGCTTGGTCTATCTGGATGACATGTATGTCAATGTATGCGGCCTGAGAGCTGATCTGTGCGATCAGAACTGTTTTGTGCATTTGCCGGATTTTGCCGTTTTGGCCAGTCAGTGGGGCCGGACGGATTGTGCCGCGCCGGATTATTGCATGGGTGCGGATTTCCTGATTGATAACGAACGCGATGGCAGGGTTGACATTGCGGATGCGGCCATCCTATTAAGTGAATGGCTCCAATGTGAAATGCTCTATGAGGATGATTGTCCTTTCTGATGATTTGGCGATTTCATGCGTATCAGAATATCAGTGTCTATTTTGGTGTGTTTTATGTGTGTCATGACGACGGCCAAAGCAGTGGATATCGAGTTTGATGTCACCGAGGTATCACACCCGTATGCAGGGTTTGGTGTTCAGGTCTGGCCGGGCGACATGCGTGCAGAGAGTCTGTTTGCCGATCTGAATGTCAGGTACATGCGTATGTGTCCCGGCGGATGCAGTAATCCGCCCACAGATGCCGCACAATCACAGATGGATGCCTACGTCAGCTCCGAATACAATGGGACCACGCGAGGAAACAGCATAACGGCATCACTGCAGATGGCTGAGCGTTTGGATGTTCAGGTCATCCTGAATATGTTCGGCGGCCCTGCGGCCTGGCTTGGTACCAATCGGCGCCTGAAAGCCGAAAATTTTGACGATTTTGCAAGGCTTTGGGCCACCCAGGTTTACTTCTTCACAAGTCGCGGACACCAGGTCCGCTATATTGAGCTGGCCAATGAGCCCGAGGGCGACTGGAATATTTATATCCCTCCGGCGGATTACAACACCGTGGTCAAACAAGTCCGCCAGGAACTTGACAGCCGGGGATTGGCGGATGTGGGTATTGTAGGGCCGGGGCTTGCCTATCTTTATCACGGGCCGTCCTGGATCAGTGCCCTGGATAATGATGCCCGGGCGGCGCTGGCGGGCTGGTCCACTCATGCCTGGGATGAAGGCTGGGGCAATACGGATGCCTTGCCGAGTTTCCTCGATATGCGGTGGCGTGAGTATTTTGGTGCTGCAGCTGCCCAGGCAGATCCTTCTGGCGATAAACTGATTATCGTGACTGAATACGCGACCGGGGTAAGAACCTATAATGGGGTGAACTATGGGAGCAGCTATACAGAGACGACTCAGTTTGCCCAGCGGAGCTATGAGAATTCACTGACCCTGCTTAATAATGGGGCGAATGTGCTGTGTTACTGGGAAGCGGCCAATCAGAGCTGGCAACCATCGCCCATGTCCGGATTGCTGAGGACCGATTCAAGCCTTCGGCCAGTCTATTACGCCCTGAAAACCCTTGCACCGTATATCCCGGATGGTGCCATGGTGCTGCAAAAAACCTGGAATGACCCGGCCATCAGTGCGGCGGGCTTTATCGGTGATCACCGTCTGGTGATGGCCTTCGCCAACAGCACTGCCGGTACTGTAACACGCGAGCTGAAGATCAAAGGCATCACCAGCTTTCTGCTGAGCTTTGCCGAGGGCTTTGAATCGGGTACGATTGTGGATAAGTCTTTTGCCGTTCAATTCAATTATAACTCGGCTGTCCTGACTATCACCCTGTCGCCGGAAAGTACGCTGACGGTTGCTGCGGCTGTTGATGAGTGCGAAGCCCTGTTCGCAGGTGATCTGACCGGAGATTGCCGTGTTGCGATGGATGATTTTGAGCAGGTGGCTTCCGATTGGCAGGCTGACCATCATCTTCCCAGTCCGCCACACGTCATTGCCGATTTTGAATCCTATCCTGATATCCCCGAACTGACTGCGGATTGGACGCATTCTGCCAATGTATTGTTGTCTGTGGATACATCCATCATGCACAGCGGGGCGAAGGCCATGAAATATCAGTACAATAACGGCATTTCACCCTATTATGCAAAAGCTTCGTTCGCGTTGGGCGGCACCAGCGGTACGGACTGGACCGGATATGATACGCTGACAGTATGGTTTAAATGTACAGCAAAAAAAGAACCCATGCAAATCAACATCACAAATCGTTATGGCACAACGGTCCTGACCACCCCGTTTGGTACGCCGCAGGCAGGCGACTGGACGCGGTGGGATATCGACCTGAGTCCGATTGCTCTGGAAGAAATCACGCGCATCGGCCGGCTGGATATCTTTTTTACATCGCAATGGTATGGGGCCGGAACGGTGTATTTTGATGATATCCATGTGTCCGGAGGCGGCCTTGTCTGTTCTGCTGTGCCGGCCGGCGATGTGAACGGCGATTGCATGGTGAATCTGCAGGATATTGTGGAGCTGAGTGAAAATTGGATGAAAAGCACATTAATCGAGTAAATCGAACCATGAAAACACGGTTGTATATGAAACTACATTATTAACTATTTCCAGGAGGTGTAAAGATGAGAACGTGTGTGATTCTAATGGCTTTATTGACTTGTATCGGCTTGGCAGGCACCACTTTTGAGACGGTGGTGGATGATTTTGAGGGCTATGCCGACAGCGACGCGCTGCGCGCCGCGTGGGTGCCGAACGCCAATTCCAATCTCACCAGTGAAACGCTGGAAAATGTGCTGAATGGGCAGTCGATGCTGATTCAGAACAACCAGAATTCACCGTACTTTGCCCAGACGAAATTTGCCTTAGATGGTGCCGTCCATAATGTTCATGGCGTCAATCTGACCTATCCGGGCTATTACGCAATCAAAATGACGTTTGCTGTCCCGGTTAATAACAGCACACAGCCGTGGGGTAATCTTGGCGGTTCGGGCGGGGATGTCTTTCTGACTTTTTATGATTGCTGGGGACAGAAAGTCATGGGTGCCAGTTATCCCGGTGATGTAACCCCAAGCGGTACCGGCTGGACCGATGGCATCGTCTGGGAGATTCCTTTTGCTGCCAATATGGTGGCCGGAATGAACCTGGATAATGTGGAACAGATTACGGTTGGCGTCAACAGTACCTATTATGGCACCGGAGCTCTTTTTGTGGATGATGTTGTTCTGGTTGGACAGATTCCGGAGCCGGCAACCATGCTGCTGCTGGGTTTTGGTGCGATCGGCATGCTTCGTCGCAGATAATTGATTCATTCAGAGTCAGAGATACGGAAGGTATCGAATGATTTTCGATATCTTCCGTGTCCTGGTTGGGGACAGTAATATACTTTTGCGAAAGGAACGGATCGATGTGGAAGCAAAGGACTAATGCGTTTACGCTTATTGAACTGCTTGTTGTCATAGCGATTATCGCCTTATTACTGTCCATTGTAGTACCGGCGATGAGTCGGGCCAAACATATCGCCAAAAGAACCATGTGCGCCGCACGCATGAAGGACGCTGCAACAGCCTTGATGGTTTACGGGACAGAAACCGGCGGCGGTAAATTGCCGCTGGGAGCAATGGGCAATAATTTCAAGGCATACGAAAAGGGAAAGGGCTGGAGCCAGCTTGACTATATGCATGAAACGTCGTTTATCCCGCTGTCGCAATACCTCAAGGATACCCGGACGATGATGTGCAACAGTATTCCCATGCACATCCAGGAGGATTCTGAGTGGACGGGCGAACCGTTTATCCCAAGCTGGAATCTTACCAATAACTGGCCCGCGTATTGGATCGGGTATAATTATTTTGGCGGGCATTTTGCTCAGGCCTGGCCAGACCCCGGCACGGCTGCGATGAAATGGAAAAGTCCTTATCGTTTGACAGACCCCGGTTATCTGCCGCTGCTGGCATGCAAAGTCAGCCAGAGTGAAACCCAGTATAAGACCTTTATTGCGCATTCCAGTCGGGGCCCGCTTTACGGAGAGATCCGAGATGACCCGCGGGAAATTGCGCCGAACGGCTCAGGCAATTTATGCAGGATGGACGGCTCAGTTGCATTTAAATTTGTACGCGATATGGACAAGCACTATTCGAAAAATGTTTTTGGTGCCTATGCCGATCCAATCGTGTATTCATACTGGTAGCCTGGATTTTTACGGCAGCGGCAGAAGTGCTGTTGTGATTGACCTGTTTTACAGCACCTTGAGCCACTGAGCAGCGAAGAAATTCATGTCCTGCAGGCCGACGAAGCCGTCTCCTCCGACGGGAGTCATATCTCCCGTGGTGTTATCTGTCAGCCAGGCATCAGCCAGTGTCAGCAAATCTGATAGGCCAACCTCATTATTCTGGTCGAAGTCCGACCGCAGATGACCTCCCAGCCAGACTGGTCCTGCGCCGGTGTCGGTCTGCATAATCGTCCTGATGGCATCGCCCTCGTAACTGATCTTTTCGATCGCGACTGAACGGGACCCGGAGTAAGGACCATTGTCCAATCGCTCATTCCAGCGGTGATACACGACATACCACTCATCCAATGCGGCATTATACACAAAAGAATGATGTCCCGGCCCCTTGAACCAGCCTTCAGTGGACAGAATTCTGCCGCGATAGGTCCATGGGCCGACAGGTGTGCTTGATGTGCAGTAATGCACTGAGTAGGTATCGTTATTCCAGCTTCCATGGCTGTAAGACAGGTAATAGACTCCCTTGCGATAGTGCATAAAGGCGCCTTCGGTGAAGTAGGGCGGATTGGCAACGGTGATTTCGCGGGTAAAGCTCATCATATCGGAATTGAGTTCAAACACCCGCAGCCGTGAGCCGGCACTGCCGCCTGCATACAAATACGAAATCCCCGACGCCGGATCGGTAAAGACCATCGGATCGATAGCCTCAAAATCCGCGGCATTATTGTCGGACAGCAGCGCCGAACCTTTATCGGTAAAGGGGCCGATGGGCGATAAACCGGTTGCTACTCCGATGTGAGAGGGTTTGGGTCCGACCGAATAGTAGAAATAGTACCGGCCGTTTTTACGGACCATCGCCGGCGCCCAGGCGTGCTTGCCGGCGGGGATCCACGGAATGAGGTCAAAATTCAAAATCGCACTGTACGACTGCCAGTTGACCAGATTGGACGAGGAATAAGCATAAAAGCGACGGTAATGTCCGCTGGTTGGATAAATCCAGGCCTTGTTATCAACCAGCAGAATGTGCGGGTCTGCTGCGTCCATGATGGGATTGTTGTCCCGGGTGGGCTTGGGCATCATCAGAAACTGACTGACGGGCAGTGCCGTATCAGAAATCCGGACTTCGTCGATAAATCCATACGCACGGTCTGTGCGAACACCATTATACATGCCCCTTCCGACCGACCAGGCGCCGGTGTGCCAGTCGCTGCCGCTGATGGTTCCCCTAGTCAATGCGCGATTCGGGCTGCCGCTGAGATTCATGTCGGTTTGAGCCACCAGAAACGGATCGGTTCCCGCACTGATGTCAGCCAGATAAAGCTTCAATGTCGATCCATCATTGACAGCGGCCATGTAATACCAGCGTCCTGTTTTCCCATCGGGATCTGTGCTCCAGTCGAAGCCCTGGATCATTTCCGCGGGAGAAGCGGCCCGATGCACATAACCGGACACATCCACGAAGACAATCGCAGCGCTTTGATCAGGGCATATCTGCAAGTACAGGGCTGCCAGGTTGGAATCGGTACTGGTTACGTTTCTGGCATCCCGCCCGACAAGGGTACGATAACCTCCGTTTTCCGGCTTGAAGAAGACTTCAATGGTGAACTGCAAGGGGGTAATGGCTTCGATATCCGTACCCGTCGGGTTGCTCCCGGTCCCCTGTGTTGTTGTTTTTGAGCGGGTCTGCAGGGACGGGGCGGACCCTGTATTCTTAATGCCGTATGCATTGACCGCAGAAGTTTGGCAGACGGGATTATACGCGGTTTCAGTTACATACCGAAAACCCTGCTGCCCGCCGGCTGTACCGGGTTCCAGATGGTTGCCATTCCCCGAACTGTCCGATGCTCCAAACGGTTTGGTGACAACACTGCCGGCCGAGCCTTCCTCAAAACGCCAATACGCAAGCGCTGCTCCTTCGGCTCGTTTTGCAAACAGGCCGAAAACACAGCAAGCTGTCCACGCTGCATAGATACAATAGTGTGAGAGTGTTTGCATCTGCGGCATAAAACCCCGCCAAAACGGTATATTGACTGTCTAATACATACAGAAACAGGATTTATCCTGTCACAATAGATATTATACAAAATTGACCGTTTAAGGGCCAAAAGAAATTTTCCAATGGGCTATTTAACAAATTTGTACATCATAATCGCATCGATAAACTGGCCGTCTGCGGATTGAGTAGCTTTGGTCAGGCGTCCTTCTTCCTGAAAGCCTGTTTTTTCATACAGCAGCCGCGCAATCCGGTTGTCGGCCGGCACGCTCAATGTCAGCATCTCCAGGGTCGGATGGTTCCTGGCCCAGCCAATCAAAGAGTACATCAGCGCACTGCCGATTCCCCGCCCGCGATAGTCTGCAAGGACGCTGACGCCCACCCGGCCCGAATAGGCACCTGCAGCTTCCATGTTGCAGGATATCTCAGCGATACCGATGACTTTGTCATCCAGCCACGCCGTCAGCAGCAAGCCATTATTGGCAGTCTGATAGCGATTCAGACGCCGCCACAGGGCTTCCATGGTAAACGACTCCGGCGACTCATCATAAATTGCCAGCATCTCGTTGTCTTGTCCAAATACGGCGGCAAAAAACTCCATCACCTCCGCAGTGTCTTCCCGACCTGCCGGACGGACCAGAAGGACCTCGCCATTTTTCAAAACATGGGTTCGACTGTTTGTCATCGCTGTGTTCTTGATTGTGCTGTTCATAGTTTTCTTTCCAGTAAAAGACAAAGGCCTTTCAGAACTGTCTCGCTCTGAAAGGCCTTTTAGTGTTTGATTACTTTATTGTCCTGATATCAGAGCGGTTTTCTCCCGTATGAAATAGCCAGTACCGAAGCAAGTACGAGTGCCTTGGAGCGCAGCATAATCACCGCGGCCTTGCCGCTTTGTGCTCTGAACGAATTGGAACAATATGCAGTTTTCATAATCTTTCCGTATTATGTCGAAAAACAAAGGCTAAAGTCAAGCAAAATTTCCAAAATTATGCTTTTGTGTTAAAATAGGCAGGCCGAAGACAGGTGTCTTTTATTGCCTGCTGCCCAGACGAATAGAGTTTCTGTGATATTTGTCTTCAAAACACATGTCTTTGGATGCCGATTTTATTGGCGCCATCAATGACCAGGATTCGGACTTGAGGATTGTCTTGTATCCAGTTGTCTATGATCTGTTGAGGGTGGTGTGTCGGCTGCATGTGGGCGGCGAGAATCTGGTCATCGGTCAACTCGGAACAGACCCATAGTTGCCTAAGCCGCTGGATGAGTCTGGCGAAACGATAGGGTTTGTGGCTGAACATTTTATACCGGCCCTGTACAGCTTGATATATCTGATCGAAAGGCAGGGTCAGCAGGTTCCAGAAATGGTCCATGGAGTTGGCCGGACCGATGCCGTGGCGGCAGGCAGAGCAGAACAGGATTTCGCCGCCGTCATTGACGGCCTGTTCGGTCAATTCCAGCGCCCGCTGGGCGATATACATATCCATATCATTGGGGTGTCCGCCGGGGCTGACAATCAGCCGTTCGACCGGATGGATGATGTGCAGATTCAATTGGTCCGCCTGCGCAAAGGCTCTGGCACTGACTTCTCGAACGGGGCCAAATGCCGCCCATTGAATCGCGCGATGCGAGCTGATGGTTGTCAGTGCATAAACAGGTCTTCCCTGTACGATTTGCTCCATCGCCTCGACCTGGTCGGCGGCGAGGGGCTGATTTTGGCGGGCAGGATCCGGGTGATACGGGTGGGCACAAAAGCCGCTGGCGGCATCGAGCGTCAGGCTGTGATTACTGCGCGCTGTTTCATAATCGCAGATGCCCGGAACAAAATTCTTGACCGGATTGGAATAGCCCGCAAAGTAATGCGGCTTGACGTCGCTGAGGACCAGAAAAATGTCTCTGTCCCGGATGGCGGCATTGCAGCGTACGACAGTGCCGCGTCGCGTGTTGCCGATGTCGATGAAGTCGGCGTCCTGGCAGTCATGAACCATGATATCGCAGGTGTGAAGGTCGGCGGTCTGGCATATCTGACGAACCTGGTCACACAGGACAAGATTACCGTGTGTTTTTGCCGGATGGGTGCCTGTGCACAGGATGAATCGGATGGATGCGGCCTTTTGAAGAAGGGGGGCAACCGCAGTAAGGCAATCGGAAACCGGCAGATCCCGTGTCGCGTCGGGCAGCAGGACGCAAAGCTTTCGGCTCCGGATGTGCTCTTTAAATGCGACTTGGTTTGTCTTGATCGCGGATGATAAAAGGCCTTGATTTCGGCCGGGATGAATTTGTTCCTGACAGGGAACTATCAAGCCCGCACAATTTTCCTCGGGTATCCTTAGAGGCAGAGTTGCCTGGCCATAATGAATCGCAATTTGCATCTATTATACTCCGGATACTGATTATCAGGAATTAATATGATATATTGTCTTTACTCGGCAGGCAATGAAATAAAGCATTTGAAAATGTTACAAATGAGAGGGGTTGGGTACAATTATACAATTTACGAAAAGGATTTATGTGTTAGAATCAGAAAAATGGAATCGATGCCATGTCCATTGGGTGCAATTCTCCAATCCCACGAATTCGTGCATCACTGGCATCAAACTATAGTAGAGTAAGGAATTGCAGGATAACGAAGCAATAGAACAGGGAACTAGTTTAATTGTGAGGAAATCAAGATGACAAGCCTTTGTATTCAGAAAGCAGCAACACTGATCCTGACCGTGGCGGTCAGTCTGGCCGGTACAACCGTTTGGGGCCAATCCGCCGACACCTCGATTCAGGACCGCGCCAAAGCCTATCCGCTGGCGGCCAAAGTCAATCCCCTGATCGGTACCGGCGGTCACGGCCATACCTATCCCGGCGCCTGCGTGCCGTTCGGGATGGTGCAGCTCAGTCCCGATACCGGCACGGATGGCTGGGACTGGTGCTCGGGCTATCATTACAGCGATCGATCCATTATGGGATTCAGTCATACCCATCTGGATGGTACAGGCTGTGCCGACCTTGGCGATTTTCTGTTTATGCCGACAACGGGCGAGCTTCAGTTTGAACCCGGTTCCAAGCGAAATCCTGACGAAGGATATCGCTCCCGGTTTTCCCATGATCAGGAACAGGCTTGTGCAGGCTTCTATGGTGTTTATCTGAAAGATTATGATATCCATGTGCAGTTGACCACGACCCGTCGTGTCGGTGTGCATCAGTACACTTTCCCCGCCACCAAAGAGGCCAACGTCATCATGGATCTTGGCCATTACATCGGCGGCTCCAATATTCGTGAAAGCAAGGCCGAGATTGTCGGCGACCAAGAAGTTCGCGGTTATGTTCGCAAAAGCGGCTGGTCTCCGGATCGGTTCCTGTATTTTGTCGCGCGTTTCTCACAGCCTTTTGTCAAGAGCGGTATTGTGGTTAACCGCAAGCTAGATGAATCTGCCAAACAGGCCGAAGGCCGGGATATTCAGTGCTATGTCCGCTTCGATACTACCCAGGAGCGCGTCGTGGTGGTCAAGGTTGCGCTTTCGGCGGTAAGCTGGGACGGCGCGGCGAAGAACATGGATGCCGAGTGCCCCGGCTGGGATTTCCAGCAGGTGTGCAATGGCGCGATGGAAAGCTGGAATAAGCAGTTGTCCAAAATCACCGTGGACGGCGGCCCGGCGGCCAATCAGACCGTGTTCTATACCGCACTCTACCATAGCTGCCTGGCGCCCAACCTGTTCACCGATGTGGACGGACAGTATCGCGGCATGGACAAAAAAGTCCACAAGGCCGACAACTTCGAGAATTACACCGTGTTTTCCCTGTGGGATACCTTCCGCGCCGCTCATCCGCTGTTTACGCTTATCGAGCAGAAACGGACGAATGATTTTGTCAACTCGCTGCTGGGCAAATACGAACAGCGGGGCATTCTGCCGTTCTGGGAACTGGCCTCCGACGAAACCTGGTGCATGATTGGATATCATTCCATCCCTGTGATTGCCGACGCGTATGGCAAAGGGCTTTGCGGCTACGATGTAAACAAGGCTTTTACTGCCATGAAGCACAGTGCCATGCAGGACCACCAGGGACTTGATGAATATAAAAAACTGGGATATATCTCGCTGACCGATGATTCGCAGTCGGTTTCACGCACGGCTGAATATGCCTTCGATGACTGGTGCATTGCCCTGATGGCCAAAGAACTGGGTCATCAGGATGATTATGAATTGTTTACACGCCGGTCGCAGCAGTACCGAAACCTGTTTGACCGTTCGATTGGGTTTATTCGCGGCAAAACCGTCGATGGCGCCTGGAAGCCGGATTTCAATCCGGATCAGCTTCCCGCCGAGGGAGCCGGAGAATTCACCGAAGGCAATTCGTGGCATTATACCTGGTTTGCACCGCATGATGTCGAAGGTCTGATTGAACTGATGCATGGCGACGAGGGCTTTATCAAGAAAATGGATGAACTGTTTGTTCGTCAGGGACGCGAACATGTCGATGTCAGCGGCCTGATTGGTCAGTATGCCCACGGTAACGAGCCGTGCCATAACTACGCTTACCTGTATGTCTATGCGGGTGTTCCCTGGAAGACACAGGAAAAGGTGTCTCAAATCGTCAAGACCCTCTACACCGATAAGCCCGATGGCCTTTGCGGCAACAACGACTGCGGACAGATGTCGGCCTGGTATGTCTTCAGCGCGATGGGCTTCTATCCCGTCTGCCCCGGCCAGCCTATGTATGTCTTCGGCACGCCGCTGTTCCCGTCTGTTACGATGAACCTTGAAAATGGCAAGACCTTTACAGTGACTGCCGACAACGTCTCCGACAAGAACATCTATATCCAGTCTGCAGCATTGAACGGCAAACCCTACACCAAGACCTACATTCAGCATGCCGATATCACGAATGGCGGTACACTGGTCTTTAAAATGGGCGATAAGCCGAATCAGCAGTGGGGTTCTGGTAAGGCCGACCGTCCGTTCTCCATTCCGGGCAAACGGCTGACGCTGATGCCGTATCCGGTTAGTTCTCAGCAGGTCTTTCTGGACACCATTACGGTTGAATTTAAATGCGATGATGATGGCGCAAAAATGATGTATACCCTCGATGGCAGCGAGCCGCAGGCTTCCTCTTCGCCTTATACGAAACCGATTGAAGTGAATAAAACGACAACCATTAAGGTGCGTGCATTCAAAGACGGCTGCTTCCCCAGCAGTGTCCTGGGTACGACCGTGACTAAAAAGAACCTGAATCCCGCTGTCGAGGTGGCTGGTCTTGAGAATGGCTTGAATTATGTTCTTTATGTCGGCAACTTCCGCCGGACGACGGATTTTGCCAGATCCGAACCCAAGGAACGCGGCCAGTGTGACGGCTTTGACATCTCTGTCGCCAAACGCGGTGATGGATTCGGGCTGGAATTTACCGGCTATTACAAAGCCCCGGAAGATGGATTTTATCAGTTCTGGACCCAATCCGACGACGGCAGCCGCCTGTTCATCGATTCGGAACTGGTTGTCGACAGCGACGGCCCGCACAGCGCCCAGTTTGCCGGCGGCTTTGTTGCCCTCAAAAAAGGATATCATCCCATCAAGGTGCTTTATTTTGAAGGTTCAGTCGATGAAGTCCTTGAGGTTCATGTCACCCGCCCCGGCGGTCAGCGGGAAAAAATTGACAGTAAAGCCCTGTTTTGTAAGAAATAACGGATCGATTGATTTATATCATCCTGCGGGACGAGTGCATACAGACTCAGTCCCGCAGGATTTTTTTGTTTTATATCCAACAGGTATATGCATTATCAGCCAGTTTCAGCTATCCCCACAGTCTCACGCCCGATAATTGTGCCCATGATGCAGCCGCATAATCTAACAGGATTATATTGTGTTCGATTTTACAGGATTCCAACTTAAGGATATAAAGGGATATATCCGATGTCTGGGATAGATATAGGTATTCGTATCGATTTCTATAGCGATTGTGAATTCTTGAAAAAAGATATAATAAGCCCGAAACAGGAGGTCTGGAATGAACAGCAGCAAAAAGATGTTGGTCTGCTTATGGTTGTCTTTGCTAAGCACATCGGCAATGTATGCCCAGGAGCAATCTCTGCCGGACTCAGCGGAAGGCCCCAAGTCTCCGGGGGTTCAGTTGATCGATCAGGTCATGGCATTTCGTCAGCAGGCCAGAACCCAGCCGGAAGAAGCCTTCACAGCCTGTACCGGCAAAAAGGCTCAGAAGATATTTGGCCCGCTGGGCCGGACGCTTTGCCCCAATACCGACCCATCCAGGGGGTGGGCGTATTTTTTTGAGACCTCTGTGTTTTCCATGAGCTTTATTACCTCCAGCACGGCACTGGCGGTCTTTTATCATCCCTGGAGCGATGTGGCCCTGATTACCGAGTGGACTCGCAGCAAGACCGGAAACAGTATTACCGACGCGGAGCTGCTGATGGGGGATACCCTCAGAAACCAGGGGAATCCGCCCTATGACATCGAACCGCACTGGCTGCGAAGTCCGGTTCCGCCTTATCTGGCGGCATCCTTATCCTCCGCACAGACGATTCAAGATTTCCGCCGCATTTTTTCTCCCCAGAGCAGCAATTTTAAAAAAGGGTGGCGTTCGGTGATGACGAATTCCAAACTGCTCAAATCCAACTATCTTGGCGCCGGGTTTATGTTTGAACACAATCTGGCCGGGCTGTTAAAATTCCAAAACGATGCGGATTTTGCAGCCGTCCGGCAGCAATCCAATGATATCCTGGCCAAACTTCAGCGTGGCCTTGCAGATGAGGTTCTTGCCGTGGCCGTTGAGACCCGTCCCGAAAGTCAGGAGGCGATTAAACAGTATGCCGCTCAGCTGGGACAGGCCAGGGCCATCACCTGTATACGCAAGCGGGATGACCAGAAAAAAGAACACCTGTTTGTCATCTACAGTATTCCCGGCAGGCCGGAATGCCTGATGAGTTTGTGGTTTAAACCCGAGGATGCTGCCTTGCAGTATACCCTCAAACGCATCGATCTGGTGGATCAGAATAATACGTATGTTCATTTTGATGCGATTACCAACGTCCTGAAAAACCCTCAATAACGGAGGTTGTATGAAAAAATCCCACAAATATACCCATAACATTGAAGCAGTAATGAAGCGGACATCAGGATTGCATATGGTCATATTTCTGTTGGCCGGGCTCTTCCTGAGTATTGCCGCCGTGGCCGATAATAACGGCCCGTGGACACCCGAACAATCCAAAACAGCCGACCACACGCCCGGGACGCCGACGTCGCCGCAGGGCTGGTATCCGCCGGTTGAGACTAACAAGCCGGCAGATGCGGACAGCAGTACTACCCCGCCCCCGGCACCCGCTCCGGCACCCAGCCATTACAACAACGGCCCCTGGACACCCGAACAGTCCAAAACAGCAGACCATACTCCGGGAACACCCCCGTCTCCTCGCGGCTGGTATCCGCCGGTGGACGGCTCGCCGGATAAACCGGCAGATTTAACGGAGGATCTGTCCAATTTCGCTGAGAAAATAGCGACCTCCAAACTGGCCAATCCGCTGATTCAGGGCGGCAAAGCCATTGGAAAAACTTATGAGGCCGCGGATCGCGGCGATATGACCGGTGCTGCGATCGAGGCGACTGATGGAATAGGACGTTTATCCGCCATTGGCCTTGGGGCAACCGAAGGAGCGACGCTTGGGTCCGCTTTAGGTCCGCTGGGGACCTTTATCGGAGGGGTAATCGGAGGCTTTATCGGGAATGCCGGATGGGAATACACCGGCGGGGCCATTAACGAGAGCTCGCGGCAGATGCATCAGCAGGCCCGCCAGCAGGCCGAGCAGTCGCGGCAGGCAGCTCCTCTGAGGCCGGCCGGCGGCGGCAGCGGCGGTTGTACCTGTCGTTAGATGCCGCATCCGCTTTTGAAAAGCGAAGTGAACATGGAAAGATGCTTGATTTCAAATGGTTTATCCGATAGGATAGATGACGTTGACATTCTTTTCAAAGTGTATTGCGGTAAAGCGGTTACCGCACTTTGAGGCAAAGTGATGTTTAAGGAGAACCAAAAAATGCAAGGAAAAAGAGTGGTGGCAAAGAGTGTGGCCGTGATCATGGTATTGTGTCTGTGTGCTTCGACTGCACCAGCCAGCAGCCATGACGGAATGACAAGTCTGTTTAATCCCTGGAATCCCGCGATTATGGGAGCCGAAAAAGCCCTGGAGCGTTCCATTACGGTGACGACAACCACCCCGCACGCCGGAGCGTTCGACGGTTTCTCATCGTGGAGTGTTTTCTCCGATTATAGTTTTGGCAAAAACAATGACAAACGTCAGGGCGGATTCGATAACTATTTCAACTCCTACACCCTGGGTGCGGATGCCCTTTACAACAATTCAACCCTCTGGGGCTTTTTGGGCAATTACAATGATGCTCACGGCCACAGCAGTGCCGGGGCTCGCGATGCCATTGAAACCTGGGCATACACCCTGTACATGAGCCAGCCGGTCAATGACTGGATGTTCTGGGGTTCCTCGTTTTCCTATTCGACCGCTGGGAATAAAGTCAATGCTGCCGGCGAGATTGATTCCGACAGTTATGTCCTGGCTCCGTATGTAACGGTCATGACCCAGATGGACAAGCTGACCCTGTCCTTGTCGCCTTCGTATGTGCTGGGCTATCAGGATGTGGATTATCCCGGCATCGGCGGGGGTGATAGTGCTTTGATGGGCAAGATGCTTCTGATGGGCCGGGCAAGCTACGCGGTGACTGAGAAATTCAGCGTTTCAGCCAATCTGAATTACAATCAGGTGCTGCATAACCATGCTCTGGATACCGAGTTCGATAATGACCATCATTGGTTTACGACTGGGCTCAATCTGGGCTATAAGTTCACCAGCAACTTAAGCGGCAGCCTGGGCTACAGCACAGAATTTGACAGCAACTTTGACAGCGAAATCTGGACTGTCGGTCTCTGCTATGCATTCTAAGCCGGTTTCTTGAAGATGACATGCCTGACATTCCCTGGGGATTGTCAGGCATTTTTTTTGATCCCATGCAAAGTCGTTTTACAAAATTATACATCTGGTCCTTTCAGGTTGTGCTCGTACTGCTCAGCATCTTTTTGTCCGGATGCAGCAGTACGGCTATCGTTGTTCCGCTGACCATTCAGCCGCAGCCGGCGGTGCGTGTGGCGTTCGACAGCTTTATCAATGTCCACTACGATAAAAACCGCACCCTCGGCGGCTGGCTGACGACCCGTGACGCCGTGGAGACAACCCTGAAGCGGTGGTATGAACAGGTCCAGGTCCGGCAGCGCATGGTGGATGGGACTGCCGCGGATCTGGCCGCCTTTTTCAGTCAGCTTCCAGGCCCGGAGCAATGCGATATCTCGGTGGTTTACCTGGGTTCGATTCAGGATGTCGATGCCGTCTGGGAATTTGTCAACGGTACAACAGCGAAATTGACAGATGTCCTGGCCCTGGCCAATGCGGTGGAACATCCTTTTCGGATTGTGATTCTGGATGCCTGTCATGCGGCGGCAGTAAATAGCGATGAGAATTGGACAAGGCATTTCGCTGCGGTGACATTACTGGCCGCCGGCAGGATGGAAAAGACCTATCAGTTTGAACCTTCCGCCCTGGCGCCGATTGATGTGGAAAAACATTATCCGAGAGCCTGGGGATGGGCCCAGATTTATTTGCCGCCGGACTGGAAAAAGCAGATCAGCTTTCTGGGCTTGATGTGGATGGAAACAGCCGCACAGACCCGGCAGCCGCCTTCCGACGCAGCCGGCTGGAAGCACTTTTGTGACCACTGCGGCAGCCATGCACAGGCATTCCGTCAGACTTTCGGCCGGCGCTGGGGATCCCGGATACAGACCCTGGTAGGGGTACCCTGACAGGCCTGATTGATCCACAATCAGTCAGGCAGGACTTGAGCGGTCATGACAGTTTACGGCTGTTCAATCGGCGACCAATTCAGCCAATTGGATGCCAGTAAAAGCAGGTCCTCCAGTTCAACGATTCCATTGCGGTCAAAATCGGCTGCTTTAGTATAGTTTGAAGCCGCTTCAGTAGTAAGCCAGGACGATGCCAGCACCCCGGCATCCTGCAGGTCAAGCTGGTTGTCTCCATAGGCATTTCCCTCAAGCAGTGTCCCCATGTCCACAGTTGCGGTTGGTTCTGCCACAACGACGGATCTCCTGACATTCAACAGCGTATGCTCGCTGCAGGCTGTGACATCGTAAGTACCCGGCGCAATGCCCGGGACTTGGGCAATCGCTGAATCTGCCGATTTGCTGGTAATAGGCCGACAGGTATAGACCGCAGGATCATGCATGACATCTGCACCCGGCACATAGAAGCTAACAAACAAAGGAATCTGCCAGCCTGCCGGGTCAGGACGAGAATCGCCCTGAAGACCAACCGAGACAGCGACCGGTGTTCCTCCGTCCAGACAAAATTCATACACTCGGTTGCTGCCGTTGTCTGTGACCCAGAGGCGTCGGCCGGCAGGATCGATTTCAAGGCAGCAGGGACTGAAATTCCTGAAACCGTCTGCGACCAGAGTTACATCGCCCGATAGAGGATCAACCCGATAGACAGTTTCGTCGCCGCCTGCGACATAAATCTGCTCCAGTACACTGTCATACACAAGACTCAGCGGTTCAGCGATCGGCGTACTCAGAGCCAATGCTGTCAGGACTCCCTCAGAAGACAGCGCATGCAGATGATCGGCATCAAGACCGTCGCAGACATAAACCTCGCCGTCTGGATCGGCGGCCATATCCCAATAGTCCACGTTGCCCGGATCGGGCAGGACCAGCCGCTCATTCTCCGGTGTCCCGGGCGAAAAGGACCAGATTTCGTCGGCCCCGCTGTAGCCGCGGTCTGCGACCAGGATATCTCCCTGGTCTACCGCAGTCCCATTAAATCCAAACGGCGCAAAAGCCATCCCATAGGGATCATCATCCCCCGAGTGCCATCCGGATACCCACAAACCGGACGAGCCGTTATAGTCCTTGCGATATACATTTCCGCTGTAGTCTTCACTGACAAAGGCATTGCCCTGCTGGTCGAAAATCAAATGGGCTGGATTGTCGTAAGCCTGAATCCGAATGCCGCTGCCCGGGCCGCTAACCGGATATAATCCGCCGCCGGCACCGGTGGTCTGGCGAATCAAACCATATAAGTGATCATCAAAAGGATTGTAAGCCGTGCTGGAAATATTGACCATGCTCAGATAGCCGCACTTGCCGATGGCGGGATTATAGACCTGGACTGGATCATCGATCGGCAGGCACGTACTGGCCAGGCGGCCGAAATTGTCCAGGCCGATAGTATCTGTCCCATCATAAAACTCAAGCCTGATTCTGCACTCGGTCACTTCCTGCAGAAGGCCTGACCATGTTCCGGAATCTAGGATCCACGTCAAGGAATCAAGCGGATACGTGAAGGTTTTCCAGACCAGGCTGCTTTCAGGAAAGTCCGCCGGATCAATGGTGACAAAGGCCGAACCTCCGGGGCCGGAAATCCGGATGAACTCCGTAATCCCGATATGTGAGCCGCTGCGGCTGATGATGCGCAGGTCAGCCGTTACAAGCCCGGTTCCATCCAGACTTGACCAGTCACCTAGAAATTGGGATGGGGCAAACGCGGTTGAAGTTGCTGTGCTTTTATCGGTAATTCTCAGGTAACCGCCCCCGTTGCCTTCACTGGCCGGATTAGTGACTCCATTGGTTCCCGCAAAGCTCCAGTCTCCCGTTCCGCTGGCATTGAAGTCATCATACGCGCAGGGAATAAAAGCCTTTACGGGATTAGAGCTGAGCCTTACATTGTCCAGACGAACGGTTTCATCACCGTTATAGAATTCTCCGGTGATCCGGACAGAATTGACATGGTTTAAAATCGCGTTCCAGTCTCCTGTTTCGATTACCCAGTCGGCGGGATTCAGATAGGCGGTATAAGTTCTCCAAGTGCCCTCTGTGGGGAAGGCCGACGCGCCCGTCATGGTGTAGGCGGATCCGCCGGGGCCGGCGATGCGGAAAATATAAGCTGGATTGACGTTGTAACCGCTGCCGATATGCTGGAAGTAAATCTGGGCCGACAGCGTATCGGTCGCCGTCATCGCACTCCAGCTGCCGTGATATTTCGGCGGGGCGATAACATAATTCATATCCCCTGTGGCATGATCATTTACCGAAAGACAGCCTCCAGGATTTCCAGTGGCGACCTCCCATGTCGCGCTGTTATCGCCTGTCACCATCCAGCCACCAATATCGGTGTCGAAAGTCGACATGACTTCCGCAAAGCCCCAATTCACTGCCAGTATCATAATCCATAATCTGCAGACTAGTCCGGCTGCAAAGCAGCAATTGATGCGTACAGGCTTCATAGAAGGCCTCCTTTTAGATTAGGGCAGCAGGCTGATGAACTCAGCATCTATTCAATCCTGCTGCAGATTGACGCAGCTTAAGAATCCATGTATTTCCGTAATCATTTTTTATGAATATTACGCATCTTACCAAAAAATCCAATAATTTGCAATATTCTTTGCCGTTTATCTTGAATATGAGATAAAAGTAGCTCTATATTATCATTATATATAAGTATGTTGACAAGTCTCAGGCTCTTTATAATGGTCACTTAAAAAGGGAATTATTTACCTGAAATCTATAAAAACTTGTTTCTGGAAGATCGAAGGAAATCCCAAAAGAGGGTTCGAATGTGCTTTTCACAGGATATGACAAAATCTCCCCAAAAGCCCAGCAGGTGCAGGATCGGTTGTTGGAAAAACGTCTGCCCAAGGCGTGGACTGACCCACTTTTGACCCACTACCGAAGCCAAAGGTCATTTCCGTCAAAACGGACCCCGAATAAAGAATTGCAACCCGATGTAAATCAATCACTTACGAAACGTCCCCGACAGGAGTCGAACCTGTAACCTTTGGCTTCGGAG
>JAFGQP010000041.1 GCA_016935635.1 Sedimentisphaerales bacterium | reverse complement strand
TGAATCTTCATTTTCTTCATGCTCTTCCTGGTGAAATAGATGATATTTGAAATTTCCGAAAATCAATCTACATAATACAATTTACAATTCAAAATATTTTTTGTTTTGTTGGCAACTTTTCCTTCCCATCCGACATTTATATGAGGGTCTGCTCCGGAAGGAAAGGCATAAGGGCAAAAAGAGGACAGGAAAAAGAGGAATAACGTGACAGTCAGCAAAAAACAAAACGAACCCATAGTAGCCCAAGCCTCCGTGCTTGGGGTAAATCAGCCTCCGCCCCCGGCGGATTCCTCACTTTTACCCTTTCCCCTTTACCTTTTTACTTTTTTACCAAACGAACCCAATTCTTCAAAAACCAATCAAAATAATAATATTTGCGGGGCAAAACGCCCCGGCCACCGTATCTATTAATAGTAACGAGTGGAGAAAATGGGGCATTTTTTTGCCCCAAATAGAAGTGCTCAAAAAGTCTCATAAAAAGCGGCATATTAACATAAATGCAAAAATGCTTATGCAATTTCCTTACATTTCAATAAAACGTGGAACAAAAGAGGCTTATGGAACGTCTGATAAGTAAATTTTCTTGATTTTTTCAAAAATCTTGATAGATTTTCCGACTTTTTGGGCATTATATAATAGAGAGAGTACTTTTATAGTACGCATAGAAGAGAGAATAAAAAGAGAAACATATAGAGAAAGGAAGAAAATGATCATTTTCAAATGCTCAAAGTGCGGCCATGAATACAAGGTCGCTGATGAATATGCGGGCAAGAAAGCACGGTGTAAAAACTGTGAAAACGTCAACATCATTCCAGCCCCTGCAACCAAGCCCGCTCAGCCGGCTCGTCCCGTCGGCAGCGGCGACAGCGTGGCGGCGTACAACAACCTGCTCCAGGAACTCCTGCAGCAGGAAAAGACCGCCCCCACGGTTGAAGTCGAGACCAAATAGCTATCATTTGAACTTATACCGAAGGTATTTATTTACCGGCGGTAAGTTAGCTTTTTGTTAGAATCGGGGTAGGGTATTGCATCCGCCCTGTTCAAAAAGTAAACTTATCGCCGGTTTTTTTATGCAGGCTATATATAAGCAATAAAAGACCCGCATATGCCTGTTTACGGATATCTTCTTGGAGTAATAAATTGGAATTATATCGGTTTTATCAGAATCCTTTGACTCTCGGCCGGGTGCAGTTGACCACGGCGGAGGCCCACCATTTCGTCAGCGTCCTGCGCGGCAAGCTCAACGACAGCATAGAGTTAATTGATGGCCAGGGCACTCTCGCTCAGGCAACCGTCACCCAGATCCGCAAGCATGACGTCTATGCCGAAGTCCAGACTATCACCCAGCAGCCTCCTCGCCAAACCCGCAGGCTCATCCTCGCCACCGCAGTCGCAAAGGGCCAGCGCTTCGACTGGATGCTGACCAAGACCACCGAGTTGGGGATTGACCACATCGCCTTAGTGCAGTTTGACCGCAGCGTTCGTCTGGGTCGGGAATCTGCCATTGAACGCTATCAGAGCATGACCATTTCCGCCTGTAAGCAATGCGGCCGGCTTTACTTACCTCAAATTACCGGCCCTGCCCGGCTCATCGAAGCCATCACTGATCTCAAAAAACAATACCCGCATTCGCGTCTCATCTACGGCGGCCTTGAAGGCAAACCGGCCAGCCTGGCCGAGCTGTCAGCCTGGGATGGGGATACCACTTTCTTCGTCGGCCCTGAAGGCGGCATGACCGAACTGGAACACCGCCTGCTCGAACATCATAAAGCCGCCGCCCTGCGGATCGGGCAGCATATCCTTCGTACTGAGACCGCTGCAACCGCATTTTCAGCATTGCTAGAGGCCCTGCGAGTTAACAATCCTGCCTGAAACCCCCAATCTTCCGCAATAATTGCGTAAAATTCTATCATTTCCGCAAAGTTTTTTATCACCCTTTATCAGTATTTTTACGTATAGATTAACAGAACTAAACCGATGAGGTGTGCGATGATGAATAAACCGATCAAAAACCTTGCCGAGGAATTAGAGGGCTTGCTCCTGAAGATCAATGAGGGCAAGACAGCCACAGATCTGCGTAAGCAGGCAACCCGTCTGATATCAGCGATATCCCCCAGGGATATTGCCGCCGCAGAAGACAAGCTCATCCGCGGTGGGCTGCCAGCCCGGCGTGTTCAGCAGCTTTCAGCAGCGTTTATCCTGATGGGCCTGATGGACAGCAACAAGACTCACCTGCGGGACCGCCTGACCGAAGGTCATATCCTCAAGAAGGTCCTGGCCGAACACGAGATGCTGCGATGCTTCATCTCCGACCTGGAAGATGTTACTCTGCGCATCAGCCAGATGGACTTCTTGAACGATACCCATCATGATATCCGAAGACTGGCACATATTGTTGAGCACGTTCATGGGATGCAGGAACATATTGACCGTGAAAATGACGTCATATTTCCCTTGCTGCGTGCCCAGGGCTGGGACATTTTGTGCCGGTCAGTTGAAAGTGAACACGCGTATATTGAATCCGAGATTACCAACCTGGTTCGGCTGATTGACTCCTTCGGGCAAATTTCGTTCGGGGTATTCAAGGCACGACTGCTGTCGATCGTCAAGAAATTATGTCCGATACTCAAGGAACACCTGTTCCACGAAGACCACGTCCTGTATCCGGTGGCCGTGGCAATGATTGATAGTCCGCCGTTCTGGGACAAGATGCGGACCGTCTGCGACGAGATCGACTACTGCGGAATCCATTTGTAAATCAGGGATACACCTATGCAGGAATACAAGGATACACGGCGTGGAAAGAGAAGTTCTAAATCCAGTCTCTTGACTGCTGGTGCCCTGAGACTAATGCGATAAATCCAGCCCGCCAACAGCGGGCTTTTTTTTGTCCTGAAGCATTATATTTCAAACCAAAATCCGGCTTATTTACAGCACGGAGGCTTGAGTTGCTATCCGCCGTTCTGATACTTGCTGGTGATATAGACCGCCTGAGAGGCCAGGAGATTGGGCAGCAGTCTGACGGCAATGGCGCTGGAACGGCCGATGGGGATTTTCTTTTCGATATAAATATTCTGCTCGGCGCAGAAATCGTCAAAATCCTTAAGCGACAGAAAATGGATATTCGGTGAATTGTACCAGCGGAACGGCAATTGCCGGGTCTGGGGGGAGCGGCCCGTCAGCAGCATCTGCACACGGCAGGGCCAGTGGGCAAAATTGGGAAACGAGACCGCCACTTTTTTGCCGACCCGCAGCAGTTCCTTAAAGACCTTTTCCGGGTCGCGAAGGGTCTGCAGCGTCTGAGACAGAATGACATAATCAAAGCTGTCGGTGGCGAACTGCGACAGGCCGCGTTCGATATCGCGGTGAATGACCGACAGACCCCGCTCAACGGTATGAACCACAAGGTCTTCTTCGAGTTCGATGCCGATGGCGGTAATATTCTTATCCTGAATCAGGCGGGCCATCAATTCGCCATCCCCGCAGCCCAGATCCAGCACACGGCTGTCGGGGGCGATAATTTTATTAATCAATTCGTAATCGACGCGAACCCGCTTGGATCGTTCAATGGTCTTGAGCTGTTTGGACGGGTGCTTTTCAGACAGGCATCGCGAGCCGGTGCGAACCCGGTCCAGGGTCGATTCGAGAAACCCGGCAATGAGCCGATCCTGCGAAGCCGAATCCAGCAGAAACGCATCGTGACCGTAAGGCGAATAAACATTGCAATAGGTCACATCCTTGCCTTCGGCACACAGGGCCTCGACAATCTCTTCGGACTGGGCCGGGGTAAACAGCCAGTCGCTGGAAAAGCTGACCACCAGAAACCGGCAGCTCACACGGTTGAAGGCATTGCGCAGCGTACCGTATTCGCGATTCAGATCAAAATAATCCATCGACTTGGTAATGTACAGGTAGCTGTTGGCATCAAACCGCTCAACAAAGGTCTGGCCCTGATAGTCCAGATACGTCTCGACGGAAAACTCGGAATCAAAATCGTACTTATACTGTTCGGCACTGCGGAGTTCGCGGCCGAATTTTTCGCGCATCGACTGCTCAGATAGATACGTAATATGGCCGATCATACGCGCGATGGACAGCCCGCGGGCAGGCCCCTGTTCGGCCTTGTGGTACTGGCCGTTGTTAAAGTTGGGGTCGCCGAGAATGGCGTTGCGGCCAACGGCATCGAAGGCGATCGACTGGGCATTGAGCCGGGTGGTCGATGCAATGCAGATGGCACTGTCGATCCAGTCGGGCCAGGCGATGGCCCACTGCAGCACCTGCATCCCGCCCATCGAGCCGCCGACGACGGCCAGCAGATGCGAAACACCGAGCTTTTCCAGCATCAGCCTCTGAACATTAACGACATCTTCGATGGTAATAATCGGAAAATCCAGGCCGTATGGCGTCCCCGTGGCGGGGTTGATATCGGCCGGGCCGGTCGTGCCGGAGCAGCCGCCAAGGACATTGGAACAAATGACAAAATAGACGTTGGTATCGATGGGCTTGCCCGGGCCGATCATCGCATCCCACCAGCCGGGCTTGCGGTCGTCGGGTTTGTTGTAGCCGGCGACATGGGCATTGCCCGACAGAGCATGGCAAATCAGGACGGCGTTGTCTTTTTGCGGGGACAACTGGCCGTAGGTTTCATAGGCGACGTCAATCGGGCCCAGAGTCTTGCCGCTTTTAAGAATCAGAGGCGCATCTTGTTCCACGACCCGGACTTTGCGGGTCTGGACAATGCCGACCGAGTTTTTCAAGTCTTTTTCCATCTTGTAAAGTATAATTCAGGGCAGAGCGGTTGTAAAGCGGCAAAATCGGAACGGCTCGATGACCTTACCCGGCCAGAACCGCCTTCTTGAATTCATCCAGCCCCATCTCATCGACCATCACACCGACACGGCGGTGTTTCTTGTCGGCGTGGGCCTTGTAATACTGGATCACCTTATCCACAATCACCAGGGCTTCTTCAGTGCTGACGTCTTTGGCCAGTTCCTGAGCCAGACGCGGACGGGCACCGCCGTTGCCGCCGACCATGACCTTCCAGCCTTTGGCGGTTCCGATGAGGGCGACATCCTTGATGCAGGTCTCCGCGCAATCGTTGGGGCAGCCGGAGACGCCGATTTTGAGCTTGCCGGGAAGCTGGATACCATGATATTTCTGGTCCATGAGCATCCCGATGCCCAGGCTGTCCTGCTGGCCGCGTTTGCAGAAGGTCATGCCAGGGCAGGCCTTGACGCTGCGGACGCACAGGCCGACTGCCGCACCCGGGGCAAGACCCAGGTCCGCCCAGACGGCATCGACCTGCTCTTCCTGAATACCCACCAGGGCAATGCGGGCGGCGCTGGTGATTTTCAGGGCCGCGACGTGGTATTTGTCCGCAACGTCGGCCAGCGTGCGGAGCGTGTCGGGACTGACCACGCCGCAGGGCAAGTGCGGAGCGATTGCATACGTCTGTTTGTCGCGCTGAATGATTACGCCTTTATCGCCATCTTGAAGCATCGTGTCTCCTGACATTATGGGTTATTTTGCACTGAAATCATCTGCAATTTGCCGTTCATCGCGGCTATGTAGAGTAACGTTACCCTATGAAAACGCGCGGCAAAAACATACCCGTTGGGTATATTCGCGAGCTACTATAAGTACAACGCCGCAAAAATCAATATGAATTTATCAGGGTCTGGAGTGCCTGATAGTCCGGCGCCCGCTGGTAGAGGGGGCGTTTGTCGGCCTTGTAGGTATTGGTCAGCTCGTGATAGGGCTTCTTGTCGGTGTTGATATAGAAGATGCCCAGGGGCAGCTTGCCGCCGCGGGATTCCTCGCAGGCCCGCTTGAAGGCGTCTTCGCGGCTGTGCGGGTCGTAGCTGCCTTCGAGGTAGTAGGTGTTGTCCTTGAACCACTGGAAGGTGTTGACCTTATTAAAGGACACGCACGGCTGGAGGATATCGACGAGGGCATAGCCGGGGTGGGTGATGGCTTTTTTGAGGACTTCCTTGGTCTTTTCCTGGTCGCCGATGAAGACGCGGGCGACGAAGGAGGCATCCAGCGC
>JAFGQP010000040.1 GCA_016935635.1 Sedimentisphaerales bacterium | reverse complement strand
GATGAGCAGCAGCATCTGTCGTATGAGGGGCAATCGTCATTCAAGTATATTCCGGTCAATGAAGACGTGGAATTGAACCTCGGGGCGGTGACCGATGTAGTCGTCAAAACGATGGTGATGGATACCAGGACCGACAATTACCGCTTCGACAAGGACGGCAACATCAACGGCTGGGATGATATCCAGACCTATCGGATTGAGGTCAAGAATACCCGCGACCTGCCGGTCAAGCTGGAAATCAAACGGAATTTCAATACCCAATATTGGACAATCAAGAATCTTAACGAATCGCAAAACTATTATGAAAAAGTGGATTTAGATAGCATGAAATATACCCTAACGATGGAACCGCAAAGCGAAAAAACGATTGACTATGTCCTGACCATGTATCAAGGGGTGCGAACGGGTGACTGGAAAAGCAATTAATCCATCAATACCCAACGGGTATAATTATTCCACGAGCAAAAGAAGCAAGTGGTTTAAGCTGCTGTATTTAGCCGCGGCGAACCGGGAAATTTTAAGTAGGAACAGTATAATCCAAAGAAAGAAGGCATAGTATGAAAAAGATAGCCATTTTAATAGCCGTGACAGTCCTATCCGGGATGGTTGGGGCCAAGGTGGATCTGGTTACGCTTCCCAGCCGGGATACGACGCAACTGACGATTTACAATTCCGCAGACCTGACTCTCGTGCGGGACAGCCGGTCTCTGACGCTCAAGGAAGGCGGTAACAAACTCCAGTTTTCCTGGGAAAACACGCTGATTGACCCGACCAGTCTGGCCATGCAGCCAAAGGCCTTTGCCGACAAAATCACCGTCGCCGACCTGACGTTTCCGCCGCGGGTACGGAATCTGGGCTTGTGGACTATCGACAGCGAAGTGGACGGCAAGGTGCCGGTGGAGATTACCTATCTGACCAGCGGCCTGAGCTGGCGGGCGTTTTATATGGGGACACTGGCCGAGGATGAAAAGACCATGCGGCTGGAAGGTTTTGTCCGCGTGTCCAACAACTCCGGCGAGGATTATGAGAACGCCCAGACCCGTTTGATTGTGGGCAAGATTCATCTGCTGGATGAGATTGCCAGGCTGGCGCGTCAGCAGTATCCCTACGGCTCTCCCCTGCCGATGCCTATGCAGCCTGAGGCAGAGGCCCCTGCGGCTCCCGCGCTCGCTAAAGTATCTATGGCAAGAAGGGCTATGGGCCGCAGTGAGCTCAGCGAAAAGAAGGAAATCGTCAAGGAAGGCTTGAGCGAGTATTTTCTCTATACGATTGAAGGCACAGAGACGATTCCGAATGAATGGTCCAAGCGGCTGCCGAGTTTCGATGTATCGGACATTCCTGTGGTGAATCTATATAAGTATGATGAGCAAATGTATGGGCCTGCGGTGATTCGCTATCTGAGTTTTAAGAATGATACCGAGCACAAACTCGGTGAGACGCCTATCCCGGACGGAGCGATGAAGGTTTATCGCACGGTAGATGAGCAGCAGCATCTGTCGTATGAGGGGCAGTCGTCGTTCAAGTATATTCCGGTTAATGAAGAAGTCGAATTGAACCTTGGTCGAGTGTCTGATGTGGTCGTCAAGCCGATGGTGATGGATAGCAAAACCGACTATTACCACTTCGACAACAACGGCAACATCAATGGCTGGGATGACATTCAGACCTTCCGAATTGAGGTCAAGAATACCCGTGACCTGCCGGTGAAGCTGGAGATCAAGCGGAATTTCAATACCCAATACTGGACGATTAAAAATCTGGGCGATTCGAAGGGCTTCTTTGAAAAAGTGGATATGGATACGGTAAAATATACGCTGACGCTGGAGCCGCAGAGCGAAAAAACGATTGACTATGTCCTGACCATGTATCAGGGGGTTCGGACCGAGCAATGGCGGGGGAATAATCGATAATCGCCTGCGGCCGGGCAGGCCAAAGCGGGTTAATCCCCGTGGCAGGCAGGCAATATCACCGACCAGCAGGAATACAATCCCCAAAAAGGCTGTCCGGCATGTCGACTATGTCGTAAGTCTATTACTTATAAATGCTTATTAAAATTTTAACCAGAACACTAAAAAGAAGTTGACAGAAATACCAAAATCGAGTTTAATCTTCTTCTCTTTGGGGCCGTAGCTCAATTGGTTAGAGCATCGGACTGTCGATCCGAAGGTTGCGGGTTCGACCCCCGTCGGCCTCGATGAAAGCCCTGTCGGTGTCAATCGCTGACAGGGCTTCTTTTTTGTGCCTAACACTGCCTTGTGAATGGACTTATGATAATCCCCCGGGATCGCTTTTGCGGTCGTTTCTCCCCTGTCAGTGTGTCCAATCGCAGACAAACAATTCCTATCGGGGGAAGAATTTTTTGCACGTTTTTTACAGTTGGAAACAGGGCTATCGTCGGTTCCAGTTTTTCTTAAAATCGATTTTTCCGATTCGATATTATCTTCCGTGCCGGGGACTGTCGGCAAAACGTCTAAAAGGAGAGGTTTTAAGGAAGTTGACAGGTAGGGAAAGATCGTCAAAAGATCTGATTTATTTAAGTTATCGATATAAGGGGTTGATTTTAACCGAAGAAATAATGTATAATTAGATACTAAGGATTAAGATATTTCTTGTCGGGTAATGTTATTCCGTGTACACTCAGGAGAGGACGGGGTAATAAGATCATTTTCGCAAACTTCAGGGGGCATCCCTGTAAAAACGGTCATGGACTTTGCATGTTGGTGTCGGCCAGAAAACATAACCTTGTGTGAACCGAGCAGCAGCGGTTTATTTACATAAGCAGCAGGTATAAACAACCAGAGAGGACGGAAAAATGAAAACGCTCAGATTCGCTCATTTTGCGGTACTTTTTGTTTTGTCGGCTTTAATCCCATCTGCTTGTGCCGGGAGGTATTCGGGCGGAACCGGCTTAGGGAAATTGCCTTATCTCATCGGCACAGTCGATGACTGGCAGGAATTAATCGACACGCCCGCGGACTGGGATAGGGGCTTTATGCTGATCGCAGACATTGATTTTGAGGGGCAGACTATTGCGCCTGTGGCCCCCGATACCGGCCCCGGCCCTGGTTTCCAGGGTCCGAAGTTTACCGGAACACTGGACGGCAAGGGATTTATTCTAAAGAATGCGGTCATTAATCAGCCGACCCAGGATTATGCGGGAGCGTTTGGCTTTGTCGGCGCTGGCGCAGAGATTTTGAATCTTCGAATAAAGAATTTTACGGTTACAGGACAGGGGTCCACTGGCATTTTGGCCGGTGAAAATGAAGGGGCTATCAGACGCTGTCTGGCACTTGGTACCGTATCGGCAAGCGGTGATTACACCGGGGGGCTTGTGGGTTATAACAACGGCACGATTATTCTGAGTTGCGCACAAGGCATCGTTACCGGTGTGGCCGGATGGCACCGGGGAGGACTGGCAGGTTACAACACTGCAACGCTTTCAAACTGTTATGCGGCGGGGACTGTCCTCGGCACCGGAAATGTCTTAGGCGGATTGGTGGGAACTCTGGACGGAGGAAGCGTTACCCAATGCTATTCTTCTTGCAGAATCGACAGCTCGGCCAGCTATACCGGCGGCCTAATCGCCTACAGCGACAGCGGGACGGTCAGCAGCAGCTACTGGGACACGGTCTTGAGCGGCAAAGCCGCCAGTGCCGGCGGAGCCGGAGCAGCCGGCAAGACGACCGACCAGATGAAGCAGCAGGCGACGTTTGCCGGCTGGGATTTCAGCGGCGGCACGGCCAGTTGGCAGATTACTGAAAATCAAAGCTGTCCTCGTATTGTCTCGCTGCTGCCAGCGTATTCGGGCGGAAACGGCACCAACGGAACGCCGTATCTTGTTGCCAACACTTCCGACTGGCTGGAAATGATCTATACGGCCTCCGATTACAGC
This sequence comes from Sedimentisphaerales bacterium, assembly GCA_016935635.1. Lineage (GTDB taxonomy): Bacteria > Planctomycetota > Phycisphaerae > Sedimentisphaerales > Anaerohalosphaeraceae > Anaeroglomus. Next base: position 419 of record JAFGQP010000040.1, on the reverse strand, counting down.
AACGATTTCAGGATGACAGCGGATATTGACTTCAAGGGTCAAACGATTGCTCCTGTCGCTGCCAATACGCTGTCCTTCGATCAGGCAACGTTTACCGGCACATTCGACGGTGATGGTTTTTCTGTTTGCCATGCGGTCATCAACAGGCCGCTTGAAAATATCACCGGGCTTTTCGGCGTCGTCAGCAGCAGCGGCGTGATCTCTGGCCTGGCGGTTGAAGATATATCGGTCACCGGCAGGCAATATGTCGGCGGCATCGCCGCTTATAACCAGGGACAGATATTGCAATGCAGCGTTACCGGTGTTGTAGCCGGCAGCCATTTTTATGTCGGCGGTTTGGCAGGATGGCAGGAGAACCTGGTCCATCAATGCTTTGCCAATGTCGCGGTTTCAACGAGTGGCGGCTACTATGCCGGCGG
>JAFGQP010000039.1 GCA_016935635.1 Sedimentisphaerales bacterium | reverse complement strand
GTCTTCCGAAGCCGGCCAGGTCAGTGCCATGTGGACTGGATTTCGCAAGGGCAATGCCGACGGGGAATTTACGATTGAACAGAATAATACGTTCAATGGCCGGCAAAGCCAGCGGATTACCCTGACCTCGGGCGGCGGACGAATCGGGATTGCCAATTCCGGGTTGAATCATCGCGGCATGTCGTTTGAAAAAGGCAGGGATTATGAGGGCGTTTTATGGGCCCGAGCCGACAAGCCTTTGTCGCTGGTATTGTCTCTGGAAGATGCTCAGGGGCAGACCGTTTATGGACAACGGACGGTCCGGGTGACCGATTCAGCCTGGCAGCGGATTGAATTTATCCTGACCTCAAACGGGCAGGATGCGAAAGGGCGTTTCAGTATTACTCTGGATGCTCCGGGCAGCGTGGTGCTGGGCTACTGTTTCCTGCAGCCGGGGGTGTGGGGGCGTTTTAAGGGGCTGCCGGTTCGTCTGGATGTGGCCGAGGCGCTGATTGAGCAGGGGGTGACTATCCTGCGATATGGCGGCTGCATGGCCAATGCTCCGGACTATCGCTGGAAGAAGATGATTGGTCCACGCGATCAGCGTCCGCCGTATAAGGGGTGGTGGTATCCGTATTCATCCAATGGGTGGGGGATTATCGACTTTATTGACTTTTGCGAGGCGGCGGGGTTTGAATGTGTGCCGGACTTTAATATCGAAGAAAGCCCGGAGGATATGGCGGATTTTGTCGAGTATATCCACGGCGGGCCGGAAACGACCTGGGGGCAGAAGCGCATTGCCGACGGCCATCCCAGGCCCTATCGGATTCAATATATCCAGATTGGCAATGAAGAGACGGTGGATGCTCATTATCTGGAACGGTTCAAGCTGCTGGCCGCGGCGATCTGGTCGCGTGATGGGGGGATTATTCCGGTGGTGGGGGACTTTGCATATAATGAACACATTTCCGATCCGTTTAAATTCGGCGGTGCTCCGCGGATAACGACGCTGGCGGCTCATCGGGAGATTCTGCGATTTGCCAAAGAGCACAACAAGCCGGTCTGGTTTGATGTGCATATCTGGAATGATGAGCCGCGCGACCCGGATCAATTGGACAAGGGCATGGGGTTTCGAAGTTTTGTCGATGCTCTGGAAACGATTGGCTATGGGGCCAGGTTCAAGGTGTGCGTGTTTGAGGAAAATGCCAATAACCATCAGCTTCGGCGCGGGCTGGGTCACGCCCATATTATCAATGAAATCCAGCGGTATGAACACGCGATGCCGATTCTATGCGCGGCAAATTGTCTGCAGCCCGATGGACAGAATGATAACGGCTGGGATCAGGGGCTTCTGTTTTTGAATCCATCGAAAGTCTGGGGGCAATCGTCTTATTATGTGACGCAGATGATTTCACGCAGCTATCAGCCGCTGTGTGTGGAAAGCTATGTGGACAGCTATCAGAACTCGCTGGATGTCACGGCCTGCAAAAGCCAGGACGGCAAAGTGCTTTCGCTGCGGGTTGTGAATCTGGATCGCTGGGACATCGAGACTCACATCGAGTTGATGAATTATGTTCCGGCGCAATCGGAGGTTTCGGTTGTGCAAATCAAGGGGAATCCAGGAGATACCAACACTGCTGAAAATCCCAAACGCATTGTTCCGGTCCAAAGCACGATTCAGATTCCGAAAAAAGATGACCGGCTTAACTATACGTTTCCGGCCTATTCGTTTACGATTTTGAACTTCCAATAATGAATTCCTAAGTCTGATAATCAGGCCCGAAAAGGCTGGAATCAAACCGAATAGTATAAAGGACAGGATTGTACAGGATGTTGATCAAACGAGGGTGTATATGACAAATATGGCTGCCGTAGCCAGGCTGGCAGGCGTTTCGCGCTATACGGTTTCCAAAGTACTTAATGGGATGCACGTTGCTGAGAAGACCCGCAAAAAAGTGATGGAGGCCTGCGAAAAACTGCATTACAGCCGGAATCTGTATGCGACCAACCTGGTGCGAAATGAGAGTTTTACCATCGGCATGGTGATCTCGCAGAATTTTGACTCCTTTTTCGGCGAAATCATCGGGGCTGCCGAAAAAGAGGCCCATGCCAATGGTTACCAGTTGATCTGTCAGTGTTCATACGGAAGTGCCGAAGAAGAGGCCAAGATTATACGGAATTTTGAATCCCTGCGGGTGTGCGGGATTATTGCCGCACCGGTGGTCAGGAATTGCAGGCTGGAGCAATGGACCGGGCTGGAAGAACGCGTGCCGGTGGTTCATTTTGACTGTTATCTCAATCCCGACAGCAACTATGTGATTCATGATAATCATCGGAGTGCGGCGCTGGTTACTGAGCATCTGATTTCAACCGGCCGGGCGCCGGCCTATCTGGGCAGTGTGCATCCGGATACCAATCTTGCGATTAAAAACCGAAAAAAAGGATATGTGGATACGGTCAAGAAACATCATCTGAAACCCTGTCTTATCCCGACGGTAAACAGTGCCCAAACGGCGGATAATCAGGAGTTCGGTTATGACAATCTGGCGGCGTATTTAAAGGGGGCCGATGTGCCGGGGGCTCTGTTTTGTGCGACGGACCGTATTGCCATGGGAGCAATCTATGCCTTGCAGGAAAGGGG
>JAFGQP010000038.1 GCA_016935635.1 Sedimentisphaerales bacterium | reverse complement strand
CGATAATGCAAAAACTTGCTTATCTCCACACGAATAAATCTTGTAAAAAAGCTTAATTTGTGAGAAAATGATGTGTTGATTGTGTGATTGTTTTTGGAGATAGAAAAATGACCAATAGTTTTGGGTCGTTTTGTGACGATTTTTATGTCGATTTATGCGTGAATACCCAGCTTGAGCTGCCGGCTCAGCGGGATACGGTCTTGAGTTTTTTCGAGCAGTTGCGTAAGCGATTTCCGAATATGGTTCACTTTTCCAAGCGAGACAACGGGGAGTTTACGCTGGAAGAAGAGAGACAAGGTCAAAAATATCGCTGGGTCAGCCTCGAATCAGAACGTATTACCGCCGGGTGCGCGGAGCCGGAAAAGCTGGGTGAAGCGTATGCGCTGCATTGCGAGGTGCTGGAACTGATGCCCTATATGCTGGGAGTCACTGCGCTGGATGTGGATTCCATTGATGTGACCTTTACGATGGATTTTGATTATCAGGGCAACCACGATGAAGTGATTTCGGAGGCTCTGCTGGCAGGTTCGAGTTTTGGGTCGCTGTTTGAGATTGGCGGGGCCAGGACCATTGGCTGCAATCCGTCGGTGATTGTATCGCTCAGTGAAGACTTCCGCACGCAGGCTCGGATTGCAGTGGAATCCCGGACAAGTATGTATGATATGAAAAATGAGAAATTTAAACAGGATGAGCCGATCAGCCTGTATTTTACCATACGCCGCTATCCCAACCCGGCGATGTCGGCGGAGCTGATTGAATCGTATCGCCAGCAGTGCAAACTGGGAGAGCAGTTGATGTTCGACCGGGTGCTGCCGTATTTTGTACAGCCTCTGGTCAGCGCGATTGCCCAGAGAAGATAATGGTTATTCAGGGAAGGAATTATCAATGATCATCGAAGCGCCTCTGAGCAAGTACCGCAAACACAATTTACTGATTATCATCGCGATTCTGGCCGGAGCGGCCGCCTGGTTTTATTATGACGGCCATTATAACCAGAAATTTATCCAGGAACACACTCTGGAAAACGGCAAGCCGGACAGCACGCTGTATTTCAACCAGATGAGTCCCCCGTTCATGCTGCTTGGGGCTGCGGTGCTGGGCATTCGCCTGTGGATGATCAAAGACAAAAAAGTCGTCGCCGATGCGCAGGGTCTTCAGTATGAAAAAACCTCCATCCGTTACGACCAGATTGAAAGTATTGATAAGACGCACTTTGGTACCAAAGGCTATTTCATCATTCATTACACTGACGGCGACCAGAAAAAACAGCTTCGTCTCAGTGATCGCGGCTTCGACAACCTGCCGGCCGTGCTGGATCACCTCGTGGCTAAAATTACGTCATAATAAATAAGGACAGACTGGATAGACAATGAATTTCTGTGTAGTAGGACTTCAGTGGGGAGACGAAGGCAAGGGTAAGGTGGTAGATATTCTTGCCGAGAAAGCGGATATTGTGGTACGTTACGGCGGCGGGGCCAATGCGGGTCATACCGTCATCATCGGCGAAACCAAATTTGCCCTGCACCTGATGCCCTCCGGTGCGGTGCGGCCCAATACGACCTGTGTCATTGCCAACGGCGTCGTGGTGGATCCGGCGGTACTGCTGGAGGAAATCGCGGGGCTTGAGGCGAAAAACCTTAATTTGAAAGGCCGACTGTGGATCAGTGCCTGTGCCCATGTCGTGCTGGATTATCATAAACTGGAAGATCGTTTGCGGGAAGAAGCCCTTGGCGCCGGAAAAATCGGCACGACGGCCCGCGGAATCGGCCCCTGCTATGCCGACAAGACCGGGCGAAGCTTTGCGGTGCGGATGGGCGACCTGCTGGATATGGCGGCATTAAAACAAAAGCTTGAGCATATTGTCGCTTACAAAAACAAGCTGTTTTCAGCGCTGTACAATGCGGCGCCGATTTCCTGCAATGAAATCTATCAGAAATGCCTGGACTACAGCAAAAAACTCGGGCCTTACATTTGCAACACAACCGAATTGCTGCACAAGGCGCTGGATGAAAAGAAAACGATTTTGTTTGAAGGCGCCCAGGGCTCGCTGCTGGATATCGACCACGGCACGTTCCCGTTTGTGACCAGTTCCAATGCCAGTGCGTTGGGGCTGGGGCCGGGCTGCGGTGTTCCGCCGCAGCAGATTCAGCGACTTATCGGCGTCGTCAAGGCCTATACCACTCGTGTCGGCAGCGGGCCGTTCCCGTCCGAACAGGATAATGCCATCGGCCAGCGCATACGGGATAAAGGTCATGAATACGGCACCACCACCGGGCGGCCCCGCCGCTGCGGATGGTTTGATGCGGTTGCGGTACGGTATTCAGCCGCCATCAGCGGCATCACGGATATTGCCATGATGCACTTGGATACGCTGGCGGAGCACGAGGAACTGAATATCTGTCATGCCTATCAGATTGACGGCAAGACCACCGACTTTTTCCCGGCCGACTCCAATCTCCTGGCCAGGGCGCAGTGTGTCTATCAGACTGTCCCGGGCTGGAAGGACGATTTGAGCGGCATCAGCCGCTTTGAAGACCTGCCCCAGACGGCGCAGAATTACGTCAAAACTGTTGAGAAAATCATCCGGGTTCCGATCAAGATGATCGGCGTCGGTCCTCGACGTACCCAGGTTATCTATCGGTAAGCACTGTGAACAGCGACTTCCAAAGCAAAAAAGAGCATGCCGCCGGACGCCTCGGCCTGGAGGCTGCGGGGATTCCGCGACATATCGCCATCATCATGGACGGTAACGGCCGCTGGGCCACCGAGCGTAATCTGCCGCGTTTTCGCGGGCATGAACAGGGCGCCAAAGTTGTCCAGACCATCGCCCAATATTGCGTGGATAATGGGGTGGAGTTTCTGACGCTGTATTCATTCAGCATGCAGAACTGGAAACGGCCCAAGGATGAGGTCGATTTCCTGATGCATCTTTATGTGATTTATCTGGAAGCAATCCGTCCCCAGTTAATGGAAAACAATACCCGGCTGATTCATCTGGGCCGGCGTGACAAGCTGCCCCAGACGGTCCTGAATGCACTTGATGAAACCATGCGAATCACCGGCACAAACACCGGACTCACTATCGGGCTGGCGCTGAACTATGCCTCACAGACAGAGATTGTTGATGCGGCGGCGAGCATCGCCCGCGAGTGCCTGGATGGAAAATTAAAGCCTGAAGCTATTGATGAAAAACAATTTGCCAGGCATCTCTATACGGCAGGCTGGCCGGAAGTCGATTTATGCATCCGTACCAGCGGTGAGATGCGTATCAGTAATTTTCTGCTGTGGCAGATGGCTTATTCGGAATTTTATGTCACCCCCACTTACTGGCCGGATTTTACCGAAGACCTGATGGATAAAGCCATTACCGATTATTCCCGGCGAAGCCGACGTTTCGGCGACGTCAAGCCCGCCACGACTCAGTAATCCCTGACTGCCATGCTGAAATACCGTCTTATTTTTGGAACGTTAATGACCGCCCTGTTTATTGGGCTGATCCTTTTGGATGCCTGGCTGGACGGATCCCTGCTAAATAGTCAGCAGCCGACTTCCGTTCAGGCTACGATTTTATGCAGCTTGCTTGCCCTGATTGCCATTCCGGCCCAGCTCGAACTGGGCAAATTGGCTCGACAAAACGGGGCATTGATATTCACGCCAATCGCCCTGCCCGCAACGATATTGATGGCCTTAACGTTCTACCTGAAACAATTTGAAATATTTTCTACCCCTATTTATACATATTATATACTTCTTTTGCTGTCCGGAGTGGTTCTGCTAAGTTTCCTGACCCAGGGAGTCCGGTTTGGGATTCAGGGAGTGCTAAAAAATTGCTCGTCTACGGTGTTTTCGGTGATGTATCTTGGATTATTATGCAGCTTTGTGCCAGCCATTCGAATCCACTATGGGGTCTGGGCCTTTTTGATGTTTGTTTTTACCGTAAAGTGTTCAGATATAGGGGCTTACACCGCGGGCAGACTGTTTGGAAAACATAAAATGGCCCCTTCGATTTCGCCAGGAAAAACCTGGGAAGGTCTGGGGGGGGCGGTAGTCTTTGCCGCGGTAACAGGCTTCTGTTTTTCCCACTTTTGTGGTATAATGCCACCGTTGGCCGGGCTTTTGTTTGGGGCAATCTTTGCCGTACTTGGGCAAATGGGAGATTTGGCCGAGTCGATGCTCAAACGGGATGCAACGGTCAAAGACTCCGCAAGCCTGATCCCGGGCTTTGGCGGAGTTCTGGACGTAATTGATTCACCGCTGGCGACCGCACCAGCGGCGTTTGTCTATTTCTGGTTATGCTGCGGCATCTAAGGATTCAGGTTGGAAATACAGATAGAATTGGAATCGCAGGCACAGCGGCTCGAACTGTTCGGGCCGGCCGATATGCATCTGCGCCTGCTGAAAAATAATCTCAATATTCAAATCACCGCCCGCAACGGCAGCATCATCCTGACCGGTGAGCCGGAGAACGTCCGTCGTGCCGCAGAAATTATTGACCGGATGCAGAAGCAGATTCTGCAGCGAAGGCAGCTGAATGAAAATGATGTGCGGGAATTCCTGGCTCATTCGATGATGACCAAGGCCCGGGCCGAGCGCAACGATGTAATCGAAGTGTATTCGCATAAAGGGATTATTGAGCCATTTACCGCAGGGCAGTTTCGCTACATCGAAACAATGCTGAAGAATGATATGACTTTCTGCATCGGGCCTGCCGGGACAGGCAAGACCTACTTGGCGGTGGCGGTGGCGGTATCCATGCTCAAGAAAAAACAGATTCGCAAAATTGTTTTGGCCCGCCCGGCAGTCGAAGCCGGGGAACGGCTTGGGTTTCTGCCCGGTGATCTTCAGGCCAAGGTCAATCCGTATCTGCGTCCCCTGTTTGACAGCCTTGAGGACATGATGGAATTCGGCCAGATGCGCAAGTTCATGGAAATGGATATTATCGAGGTGATTCCGCTGGCTTTTATGCGGGGACGCACGCTCAATGAAGCCGTGGTTATCTGTGATGAGGCCCAGAATACTACCCCCTCACAGATGCTGATGTTTCTGACACGGCTGGGGCGCGGGTCGAAGATGATCATCACGGGGGATACCACCCAGACCGACCTGGAAAAAGGTCAGGTCAGTGGTTTGATTGATGCCTCCCGAAAATTACAGGGTGTCTCCGGGATCGGTTTTGTGGAATTGGAACGGGCTGATATCGTGCGTCACAATCTCGTTCATCGTATTGTTCAGGCTTACGACCAGATTAAAAAAGAATCTTAACAGGCTTAGACGTGTTATTTTTGAAGAAAAAAGTCAGTGCCAGGCGACAGCAGGTTCGCAATACGATTGCGGCTGAACGGCTTGGACGGTTCAGTTTATTCATCAACGGACCGAATCCGTCGGCCATCGGCGTACTGCTGCTGTTTATGGCGGGAGTCATCTACCTGCTGGGACTCGATACGCAAGATAAGACTGTTACCGTTCTGTTTTCCAGGTTCAAACCTCCGGTTGAACTGGCTGCATTGGCAGTCATTGTTGTATTGACCTGCCTGGGTGCGGCCGTTTATATCAAGCACTATCAGCCCCGCATCATCGGCCGAAAATCCCGCTGTCTGAACCTGGCGATTCTGCTGTGGCTGCTGTTGGCGCTGACGCGCGTTGGGTCCATGTATCCGGGATGGGAATATCTGGCAACTGGAACGGTCATCGCCGCAGCCATGATTATGACGATTGTTTATAACCAGCGATTCGCCCTGGGCATCAGCCTGTTCTATTCGATTCTGGTCTGTTTTGCCGTGGATCGCATTGAGACAGTGGAATTATTTCTGACCATGATGTCCGGCGCTGCGGTCTGCTGTTTCAGTCTGCGGGAAATTCGAACACGGATGAAGCTGGTCCAGGTCTCTGCAGCCGCAGCATTGCTGGTATTTATCATTGCAGCGGCCATGCAGACCATTCAATCCGTTCCCCCAGAAGGCTTTTTAAAACCCGCACTTTCGGCATCCGTCATCACGATTGCCGTCGGCATCATTATCCAGGCCTTTCTGCCGATCATTGAACGGGTCTTCAAAATTGCAACCAGCATGACTCTGATGGAATACAGCGATGCCAATCAGCCGCTGCTGAAAAAACTGGCCATGGAAGCGCCGGGAACATTCAGCCATTGTCTGCTGATCGGGTCGATGGCGGAAAATGCCGCTGAGGCCATCGGCGCCAACGGTCTGCTCTGCCGGGTGGGGTCTTATTATCACGACATCGGCAAAATCAACAAGCCCGGCTACTTTGTCGAGAACCAGATGGGATCGGTCAGCCGGCATGACCAGCTTTCTCCGGCCATGAGCCAGCTGGTGATTGTCGGCCATGTCAAGGACGGCATTGAAATCGCACGCGAGTACGGGCTGCCGTCGGTTCTGCGGCAATTTATCGAAAGTCATCACGGCACGACGCTGATGGAATTCTTCTATAACGAGGCAAAAAAACGTCAGGATGAAAAAATGTCGCCGGTCTCCGAGGCTGAATTTCGTTATCCCGGTCCCAAGCCGCGCACCAAGGAATCGGCGATTGTCATGCTGGCCGATGCAGCCGAAAGCGCCGGCCGCAGCATGACTGAGGCGACACCCAACAAGATTGAAACGCTGGTCCACTCGATTGCCATGAAACGACTGCAGGACGGCCAGTTCGATGAATGCGACCTGACCTTGAAAGAACTCAGCCGTATTGAAGCGGCGCTGGCCAAATCGCTGGCGGCCCATCATCACGGCAGGATTGCTTATCCCAAATTAAACAGTTCTGAAGACAGCCAGACTCGCTCCGCAGCAGTCGCAAGCGTTCAACAGGCACAATGAAAATACAAAAACCATCCATTTCTGTTCAACTGGACTGTCGAGTCCCCTGCATAGACTTCGATACAGCCCGCCTCCGGCTGCTGACGCGAAAGGTCTGCAAGCGCTTTGATGCCGTGCCGGCCCGGGTTTCGGTCAGCATTGTGGATGACGGGCAGATTCAATTGCTGCACAAACAATTTTTCAATACCACCAAAACAACCGATGTCATCAGCTTCGATCTGACCGATGAGCTGGATTCGATATACGATTTTGATATCATTATCAATATTGAACAGGCCCGCCGCCAGGCCCAAAAACGCGGACACTCCACCGAGGCGGAGATATTTTTATACCTGGTCCACGGGCTGCTGCACCAGCTTGGCTTTGATGATCTTCGGCCGGACCAGGCCCGGCGGATGCACCGGGAGGAAGATGTCATCCTGCAGGATGCAGGATACGGTAAAGTCTATGATTCGACACGGAAAGGATAAGCAATCGTGGACGATACGATGCTGACGATCATTTTAATTTGTCTGCTGACCATACTGTCGCTGTTCTTTTCGCTGCATTCACTGGCGCTGCGCGGCATGAGTAAGATCCGGCTGCATGATGCCTTTCGTATAGCCGGCAAGGAAACACATTTTGAGCGATTTTACCAGCAGAGCGAAGCCATTAATCTGACCTGCGGTTTTTTCCGGCTGCTGGCCAACACGGGCATCATCCTCGGCCTGACGCATCTGTTTGCCGACCGTCATTACATGGTCACGCTGATTGTCAGCATGGTGCTGATTGAGACCTTTGCACTGGCGATTCCTCATTCCTGGTCCAAACACGCCGGCAAGTCCATTCTGCCTCGAACGTATCCATTGATGGCATTTATCCTGATACTGATGAGGCCAATCCTGCAGCTTTTCATCTGGCACGACAGGCTGGTGCGTCGGCTGGCCGGAGCCCCTAACCGTTCCACCGATGAAATCATGGAAGAACAGCTGCTCAGTGCCGTCGAACAGGGAAAGCTCGAAGGGGTCGTGGACGACGAAGAGATGGATATGATTGAGAATGTCCTGGAACTGGACGAGACGACTGCCGAACAGATTATGACGCCGCGGACCGACCTGATTGCACTGCCGTCGGATGCGGACTTGTCCACCATTGTCAAAACGATTTCCCACGCGGGCCATTCCCGTATTCCGATTTATGAAGGAACTATCGATAATATCGTCGGCGTGCTGTATGTGCGGGACTTGCTGTCGGAAATTGGCGGCAACCCCGGCGAATTCAGTCTCCGCAAAAAAATGCGATCCGTGTATTTTGTGCCGGAGACCAAGCCGCTGCGCGATCTGCTGCATGAATTCAAAAAACAGAAGCTGCATATTGCCGTCGTGCTTGATGAATACGGCGGCACCGCGGGTATTGTCACCATCGAAGACATCCTTGAGCAGCTTGTCGGGGATATTGAAGATGAATACGATACCGACCAGACCGAGGCCTTCAAGGCAATCAGTGATACGATCACGGAAGTCGATGCCCGGATGTATATTGACGATGTCAACGGTCAGCTGAATATTGAATTGCCGGATGAGGAAGATTACGACACGCTGGGAGGATTTGTTTTTTCACATCTGGGGTACATTCCCAAGACCGGCCAGACATTCGATTATCAGGGACTGCGATTTACCATCACCGGCGCCGAACCCCGAAGTGTTCGCCGCGTACGGATCGAAAAACCCCAGCCCGAAGACAGGGAAAACACCTGAGGAGGCCCAATCATGCTTGAAAAAGATCAGGCCATTTGTCTGCGGGCGGTCAATTATTCCGATACCTCACAAGTAGTTACCCTGATGACCCGTGACCACGGCAAAATTGCCTGCATGGCCAAAGGGTCCAAACGTCCCAAATCGGCCATGGATGGGGCAATTGAGCCGTTTTCTTTTGGGCCGGCGGTTTTTACCATCCCCAAAGAAGACGGCCTGACAACATTGAGTGAGTTTTCTCAGCAATTGCGGTTTCGTCCGCTGCGGCAGAATTTGTTTGCTCTGAACTGCGGGCTGCTGGCGGCGGAATTAATGGAGTCGCTGACTGAAATGAACGATCCTCACCCGCAGCTTTTTGATGCTTTTGTACATTTTCTCGATTTGGTTCAGAGTGTCTCGCAGACTGCCGCACAATTGGCTCACATGATTGCCTTTGAACTGACCCTGCTGCAGGAAATCGGCATCGCCCCGGTGACGGATCGCTGTGCCAATTGTTCGGATGCGTTCGGCAGCCGATGGAAATACGCGTATTTTTCCAGCGAAGCCAAAGGACTGCTTTGTCCGGGATGTGAAAATGCATTTGTGGAAAAAATCCGACTGGATATTCATGCTGCCGCGGCACTGTCCGAGCCGCAGCGGCTTTCCAAAATATCCGAAGCCCTGCTGCGCCAGCTTCAGAATGCCATGCTGCACCATTTCACGCAGATGCTCCACCGGCCGCCCAAACTGACGCAATGGTTCTGGACAAAATAATCTTACTGTTCCTCGAATAATTCCGGCTGAGCAGCTTGGGATTCTTTTTTCGATTGCGGCACGATCAGGCCAAGGTGGTCGTATGCGGCACGTGTAATTTCGCGCCCGCGTTTGGTCCGACGGACAAAGCCAATCTGCAGCAGATACGGTTCGACCACATCTTCCAGCGTATCGCGTTCCTCGCCAAGGGTCGCGGCAATCGCCTCAATCCCGGCCGGGCCGCCTTCATACACCTGAATCAGGGCCTTCATAAACGCCCGGTCCAGATCGTCAAGACCCAGATGGTCAATACGTTCCATTTTTAATGAATTATCGACAATATCCCGCGTCAGCTTGCCGGTGCCTTTGACCTGGGCATAATCGCGCACCCGTTTGAGCAGGCGGTTGGCGATACGCGGTGTGCCCCGGCTGCGGGCGGCAATCAACTCCAGCGTTCCATCCTGGTAGGACAGTTCGAGTAATTTGGCCGACCGACACAGAATGGAGGTCAACTGTTCAATCGTATAAAACTCCAGATGGTACAGCATTCCGAACCGGCTGCGCAGGGGGGCACTGAGCAGACCCGCCCGCGTTGTCGCGCCGATCAGCGTGAATCGCTTCAATGGGAAATTAATCGTCTTGGCATGCAGGCCGCTATCGACGGTAAAATCGACCTTGAAATCCTCCATCGCCGGGTAGATGAATTCTTCCACGGGAGCGCTGAGCCGATGAATCTCGTCGATAAACAGGATATCGCCGGTGTTGACATTGCTCAACAGGCCCATGACATCGCCCTGTTTGGTCAGCGAAGGACCGGAGGAGACGCGGATGGCCGCGTTCATCTCATTGGCAATGACGTTGGCCAGAGTGGTTTTGCCCAGCCCCGGTGGGCCATAAAACAGGATATGTTCCAACGGTTCGCCGCGCTGCCGCGCCGCTGCGATCGCAATCGACAGTTTTTCTACGACGTTGCTCTGTCCGACGATTTCCGTCAGCCGTTTGGGACGCAGGGCGGTATTAAACTGCTCTTCCCGGTCTCCGCCGCTGTCGGCACTGATAACACGATCTATAGCCATGCTGTTCTCTGCATTCTGCCCTTCGCCATCATTTATACTTCAATCCCCTGCTTGACCCGGTAGGCCAGCGGGACCAACTGCTCGGCGGTCTTGATCTCCGGATGCCGCCGGCAGGTCAGTTCGATTAGTTCCATCGCCTCGGCCCGTTTTTCGCCCCAGGCGATCAAAATCTCCAGCGCCTCGGTCTGGAATGTCGCAAATGCCGCACGGGGCTGTCCTTCGGTCTGGGTCTCGACAGCAAAGGCGGTTAGTTTGCCCTTGAGCTCGGCGATCATCATCTGGGCCATCTTCTTGCCCACGCCCGGCAGGGTCGCCAGCATCTTCTCATCGCCGGATTCAATCGCCCCGGCAATCCGTTCAATCGGCATGGCCAGCGACTTTAACCCCTTCTTGATGCCCATGCCCTTGACGCTGGTATAAATATCGAAGAAATCCCGGTCTTCTTTGGTCAGAAAACCCACCATCCGCGGAACGAGATTGCCGCCGCCGAGTGTGCCTTCGTAATATTCCATCGTGCACAGTGTCACCGTCGAGCCGGCCTGGCCGCTGAGGCGATTGACTGCATAGCCGGGCAGCATCAGCTCATAGCACACCGCCCCCACCTGCACCCAGCAGGACGCTTCATCTAAACTCACCAACTTGCCTTCAATTTGTACTATCATATTTTTTCTTTTTTTTAGACAGGATTTACAAGATTAACAGGATAATTTTTTTTAGAATAATGTTTTATGTCTCGCACTTTTCGTTTTACTTCTACACCCTGTTCTCCAAAGTTTATAATTAAACCTAAATCTTTTCCGGTTGCACTCAAATAATTCACCAGTTGAACTTCGTGGGCTTTGACAATCTGCCTGATGGATTTTAACTCCACAATAATTGCATCTTCCACCAGCAAATCCGCCATAAACTCGCCGACAATCTGTCCATCATACTGAACCAGAATATCTTTTTGGGCCTGAGCCTGAATACCAGCTTTTTGAAGTTCAATTAAAAGACTTTTTTCATATACGGATTCAAGAAAGCCAAATCCGAGGGTATTGAAGACTTTATACGCACAACCAATAATAGTGCTGGTCAAGTCTTCCTGCTCCATTATTATATCCTGTAAATCCTGTTAATCCCGTCTAATTCTTACTTTTTCCCGTCGTTGATGCAGCACAGGGCCGCGGCGATGGCATCCGCCACATCGGCCGGTTCCGGCAGGACCGCCAAGCCAAGGACTGACTGGATCGCCCGCTGCATCTGGGGTTTTCCTGCATGGCCATTGCCGGTCAGTGATTTTTTGATCCGCGTCGCCGAAAAACTCCGCACCTCGGCCTCCATCGCCCCGGCCTGCTGCAGCAGGACGCCGCGGGCATGGCCCATCAAAATCGCTGTCCGCGGATGCTGATAATGCGAGTACAACTGCTCGACGGCCACAATTTCCGGCCGATACTTTTCCACCACCGTCCGCATATCTTCGGCAAGCTGACAGAGCCGCTGCTCCAGGCGTTTTTTGCTATCGGTGCGGAACACCCCCGCTTCCAGCAAGGTCGTCCGCAATAACTCCGCCTTGATGACCGCATAGCCGCACACCTGCAAACCAGGG
>JAFGQP010000037.1 GCA_016935635.1 Sedimentisphaerales bacterium | reverse complement strand
TGCCATTTATCGGTGGACAGCAGCAGTCCAGCGGTGCTGTTGCCGGTACAGGCCTTGCCGAACGCTTCGCACAGGGCAGGCACACAGGCAGCTTTTTGCGGGCAGCCGTCGATGGTCTCAACGAAGTTGAAAACGACTGTCTCTGCGGCCTGGGCCAGAATACGCGTCAGTTCACTGACCGAGCCGACGGCAGCGCTGCGGCAGGCGATCTTGTAATTGTCGAGGGCCTTGACGACCGCATCGACCTGATCCATCACGCCGACTTCACTTTCCACGCAGCCGGTTTCCGCATAATGGCTGCTGGGACGAGGATATAAGATTAATACAGTATGTTTTGTTCGCATAAGAACCTGTAAAGTTCGTAGTTTATAGTTCGGAGTTCGTAGCCAAAGAATCACAACGACGTTCAAAACCAATACTACGTTTTAGACCACTAATCATTTTTGATAACTCTGATAAATTTATCCTAATCTGAGAAAAATCTTTGTCTATAATAAAGTTTCGTCTTTTGCATATTGTCAAAATCGCAATACATTCAAAAATAGAACCGTGAACGACATCCAAAAAACGACGAAAATCTTTCTTGCTTCTGGCCGAACCTTCTGCAATGTTTAAATTGATTGAGACAACCGCTCTGCGAAATTAAGATCGCAATCCAAATAGTTCATCTTTTGGAAACACCTCAGTAATCTGATAAACCAAGTCGACAATATCTAATGACTTTTGATAAACCTGTAATCGTTCAAATTGGAAACCATTCTCATTTTCCACGTTACAACTCCTTCTTTTTTTCTACGAACTATGAACTCGTTCCAACGCGCTCATGACAATTTCTTTGAGCAATTCATTGTAGCTCATGCCCTCCTGGGTGGCAATCATCGGCAAGTCCGAATGGCCGGGATTCATGCCCGGCAGCGGATTGACCTCCATAAACGAAGGATTACCGTCGGCATCGAGGCGGATATCGACCCGGCCGGTGTCGCGGCACTCGAGCGCCCGGTAGCAGGCCAATGCCAGGTCTTCGACGTCCTTCCGCTTTTTATCTTTGGGCATCGGAAAATACTCGACATATTTTTCACAGTATTCCTTGACCTCATAGGAATAATCCTGTGCGGGAGCGTCGGGCTTGATGCGAAATTCGAGCGTCCCGAGGACGCGGGCCCTGGGTCCGGTGCCCAGAATAGCTGTGGTAAACTCCCGGCCGGGCAGGTACTCCTCGACCAGCACTGGCTGCCTGAAAATCCCCAGCAGGTTCTTACATACTACGGCAAGCTGGGCAGTGTCGGCAATCTTGGATTTGGCATCCACACCCTTGCCTGTGCCTTCGGCAATGGGTTTGGCAAATAATGGATATTTCAGATTGACGGCCGGGACATCCTGTTCAGTCTTGACGACACAGGAGGCCGGCGTCGGCAGGCCAGCGGCTCGGACCAGCTTTTTGGCTATCTCTTTATCAAGGGTGGCGGCACAGACCAGCGGGTCTGACATTGTATAGGGTATGTCGAAAAGCTCCAGAATTGCCGGCACCTGTGACTCACGGCTGCGGCCCTTGACGCCTTCGGCAATATTGAAAACCAGATCCCACCGCTTGCCGGCCATCAATTCCCGCAACAGGGCCTTGGCATTGCCGATACGCTGCACCTTGCAGCCCAGTTCCGCCAGCGTCCTTGCGATTGAAGATACTGTCCATTCCGTATCGAATTCGGCGACATGTTCCTCCGCAAAACCCTCCCTGAGGTAGTCATCCCGCAGGTCATATACAAAGCCAACATTAAGATTAGTCAGAGACCGTGTTTCCATTATTCTTCTCAGGTTGTTTGACACCATTCTTTGTCTTGTTATTATTTTTTCCGTTATGCTGCAGCAGGCCGGCGTCCCGCTGGGCCTGGGCCATGCCTTCAAAAAAGTGCATGGACCCTTTTTTCAGATTGCGTAAATTATACCCACCCTCCTGCACAATCAGGGTCGGTAATTTCAGCAACCCCAGAGTCAGGCCGATTTTCCGCATGGATTCCCCTGTCAGCACAAAACTTCCCGTCGGATCGCCGCGCATTGTATCAAAGCCCAGCGAGATAACAAGAAAAACCGGCTTAAATTGCTCGATCCGCGAGACGGCTTTTTGCAGGGTCTCCACATAGAGCTTTTCGTCCGTATTCTCGGGCAGAGGATAATTGCGATTATACCCCTTTCCGGCCCCTTCTCCAGTCTCATCGGCAAATCCTGAAAAATAGGGATAGGAATGATTGGGGTGTCCATGCAGGCTTAATGTCAGAACATCAGACCGTTCATAAAAAATATCCTGCGTCCCGTTACCGTGATGATAATCGATATCCAGCAGTGCAACCCGCCCGGTCTTGCTGAGAAAATGGGCGGCAATTGCGGCGTTGTTGAAATAGCAGAATCCGCCGAAACTTTTCCGCTCGGCATGATGACCCGGTGGTCGGCACAGGGCATAGGCCACTTTCCGGCCAAGAAGAACCTGTTCTGCCGCAGTCAGAGCAACATCGACCGCCTGACAGGCAGCCAGATAAGCATTGGCGTCCAGCGGGGTAAAGGTGTCAATACAGTAATACCCCGCACAGACGGCCATGTCCTGGGGAGGCCGATCCGGCCGACGAATCGGAAATACATACGGATAGATCGGCTGACGACTTTTGATATTTTCACAGACGACCTTGATATACCGCAGCAGATTGGCATCATGAACCGCTCGCATGTAGTCCTGTCCAAAATGTTTCAGCGGGACGGAATTGAACAACCCGGTTTGTTCCAGTGAGGTCTTGATGGCACCCACACGGGCGGGACGTTCGACATAACCGCGATCTTTGACTTCGTGAAGCAGGTGTTTTTCGCCGCAGACCAGAGCAAATGGTTTTTCCAGTTTATCGCCGGACGGAGTCCGGTGCGGCACTTCCTGTTTGACATAACGTGGGGCACGAAACTGCACCGGATCATCAATAATCGATTCGACAACGCGTTCTACATAATCGGCGCTGACCAGGTGGCTGTACTTGCGTTTGAGGATCAGACGCACGGCCACACGACATTCCGACCTGCGCAACGGCTGGCTGCGTCCCAGGCCGTCGAACAGCAGATAGGGTGCAGGATCCGGACCAACTGGTGTTTCATATTCGGTATTGATAATCGGCCGGATGCCGTAATGTTCATAAAAACGAAGACGTTTGCGATTTTCTTCCAGAATATCCGGATTTTTTACCAGAGCCGGGTCGTCCGGCAGAACCTCCATATAAAAACCGCGTGACCCGGCCGCACGAAGGTATTCCTGGGTCGCCTCAAACAGCGCGCTGCCGATACCACTGCCGCGAATCGTGCGGCGAATGGCAATAAAATCCAGCAAACCACTGTTGATTTCCGGAAAATGCAAAAACATTGAAAAGCCGGTCACATTGCCCATCCCGCTTTCGCTGACAAGAAGAATGGTTTGATATCCGTATTTGAACGGAGCATTTAATAAATCAGGGATTTTGTCGGCATAATCCGCAATAACTGAAAAATTTTCACGGAAAATTTCTTTTACCTGTTCAATCCGTTCTTTTTCGACCGGCAAGGCCCAGCTATGGACTTGACGTATCCGTATCATATACACCTCAACTGCATTCTGTGGCAACAGGATATTTTCCAGGCGCTTAACCTGTGAAGATCATTATAAAAGCCCACGGCCTGATAATCAAGCCGTGGACTGTGAGGTGTCATGGTATTACTGTCCGAGCAATTCGCTGTTTTCGATGTGGTGACAGCAGGCCTGTCGGCGGACCTGCCGAATGGTGCGGGCCGGCTGAATGCGGCTGTAGGCGCCGCTGGCCAGTTCCCAGACCCCCGGAGCGGTATCATGGCTGGGTTCGGCCATCATCCTGGGGGTATCCCGGTGCGCAGGTTCGGGGTACGAAATCAGCATCCCCTCAAAGTTGCGAATCACGGTGTGTGTCGGGCTGGTCGAGACGATATAATTGGGCAGAACAGGAATCTTGCCGCCGCCATGCGGTGCATCGATCACAAACAGCGGAATCGCAAGACCGGAAACACGGCCGCGAAGATATTCCATAATCTCGATACCCTTGCTGACCGGCGTGCGGAAGTGCTCCACACCCCGGACCAGGTCGCACTGATACAGGTAATACGGGCGGACCCGCATCCGGACCAGCATCCTGCAAAGCTGCTCATAAACCTGCGGATTATCATTGACATTCCGCAGCAGAACAGATTGATTGCCCAGCGGAATACCCGCATCGGCCAGCTTACGGCAGGCCTCCATCGATTCGGGCGTAATCTCATTGGGGTGGTTGAAATGCGTATTGATCCACAGCGGATGATATTTCTTCAGGATGTTGACCAGATTGTCTGTAATACGCATCGGCAGCACGACCGGCATACGCGTACCTACACGAATAATCTGCACCGAAGGCACTTTGCGGATCGCCGACAAAATCATGTCGATGGATTCATCGCTCATGGTCAGCGGGTCGCCACCCGAGACGATCACATCGGAGACTTCCGGATGGGCCGTCAGATAGGCGGTTACCTGCTCCAGACGACGAGCGGAGATGCTGGTCTCACGTGTGCCGGCAACGCGCTTGCGCGTGCAGTGACGGCAGTACATCGAACAGGTGGTCGTGGCAATCAGCAGCGCACGGTCCGGGTAGCGATGCACCAGCCCGGGGACAGGCATGTCATCATGTTCTTCCAGCGGATCGCTGGACAAGAACGGCGGATCGTACAGTTCATCGAGCTGAGGCACACACATCTGAAAGACCGGGTCGGCCAAATCGACCTTGCGAATCAGCGACGCGTAGTACGGCGTGATTGCCATCGGATACTTTCCGATGACTGGTTCAATCGACTGGCAATAGGCCTTGTCCGGGAAATAGCCGAACAATTGTTCTACAGACCGAATCCGATGGCTCATCTGCCATCGCCAGTCATTCCAGCGGCTGTGGGTTTGAATTGAAGGTTTGGGTGCGGCTGTCGCAACCGTTGCGACAGCGGTAGTAGAGGGCGGCTCGTCGTCGCTGACAAGCGCCTGCCTAGAGGGAGGCTTGTCTGAAACTTCTGCTGTTTCCACATAAAGTGGTTGACTCATTGTCAGTTTTCCTTAAAACAGTGTATCATTGTGGTTCCTGTTTATTTTACCTGGCCAGAAACCTTGCCATACTTTCCACAAAGGCCCTTCGCAAAGGCCTGATGCTGTCCTGCATCTCTTCGGGGGTCATGCCAATCATCCCAAACGAGAAAAATCCAAACACAAATCCCGCGATCGCACAACTAAGCCGCCGCACCTTGAACGATTCCACGCCCGCTGGCACAAAAGACCTGACTTGCTTTTCGAGCGTTTCAAGATACCGCAGATAGGGGGCTTCAATCGCCCCATCGGTGTCCCGACCCAGCTTGATGAGCATGCGACCCTGAAATAACAGGATATACTGCTCCATGTGCTGGCTGAAAAACTCTACATGTTCGTCAAAGAGCCGTTCCAACAACCCTTCCAGGCTTTGGGACATTCCCGTATCATCGGCAATTCGCACGTTCAACTTTTCCAGTGCATCCTCAATTAATGCCTGTAAAAGCTGATGTTTATCCGCAAAATGCCGGTAAAACGTACCCTTGCCGACATCGGCCTTATCTGTTATCTTTTCAATCGAGGCCGCATCCACACCGACTTCGGTAAATACCACCAAGGCCGCATCGAGCAATTTTGTACGAGTTTTACTGGCTCTGCGCTGTGCCCGCCCCATCGGCCAAAGCGTATTTTTATCCGTACTATTCATAACTGACTATATAGTCGCTATCGACCAATATGTCAAGTATGAACACTTGTTCTTAATAAAATTATAAAAATTTTTATAATTCGTATTTCGGATTATTTATATCCCAATAAAACCAAGTTATCAATACTGATAATCACAATTTTGACAAATTGGCAATAAAGAAATGAGATTACGGCTTATAGTATGGCCCTGCCAGATCATAGGGTGTATATCCCCCAAATTCAAAATACACAGAGGCATCAAGGGTCATTCGAACGGAGGCGTAATTGAAAGGATAAGTGTTAAAGTTTCTCCTGTATCGCTCCCAATAATCATAAGAGTACAGCCATGGTCGATAAAATGGCCAGTCGTTACCATAACAATCATAAGGCCAGGGGCGAATTTTAGTCTCAAAAGTGACTTTTTCGTTTCCAACCTGTGGTTTTGGAGGCTCTTTGCCCTGATAAAGCCAATTCATGGCCAATGTCCCGGGAAT
>JAFGQP010000036.1 GCA_016935635.1 Sedimentisphaerales bacterium | reverse complement strand
AGCGTATTTTCGGCCGCACGTAATTCCGGCAGCGACATAAAGGCCATCTGGGTAATCATCTGCTCGCGGCGGGCAACCTCCGGGGCATTCAGCGTCCACAAGTGAACCACGCCCAGATGCACACTGCCGACTTCATTGGAATCGTCATTGAGCAGCGCGACGATCTGATTGGTGAATTTCGTGCTGACCGTCACTTCTTCTTCCACTTCGCGCTTGACCGCGTTGAGGTACGTTTCATAAAAATCGCCGAACAGGGCCATGTCATCGGTGGGGTTGATGTGACCGCCGATACCGATGGAGCGGTTGCCGACCAGGCGCGTCTCACCGGCCCGCTTGCCCCGGACATAGCTGAGATACTTCCCGTCGCAGGCCATCAGCACATAGGGGATAATCTGCTTGAACGAAGGGTCCTTCTCGGCCAGGGAGCGAGGCATAAACCGCGGCACGCCGGGGGCAAATATCGCTTTGAGATACTTGTCCGTATCCATCATCAGACCGTGGAATATCCCGACTTTTTCGAGTTCCTTACGCGGGATAACTAATACCTGTTCTTCCTGTGCCATATTATACTGATCCTACTTGAAATTTTCCGGTTCGTTGCGGCTAAAGAGCTATCAGCCGCCAGCTTCCAGCAATATCTTTATCACCGCGGCTGCGTAGGGTAACGTTACGCCGTGAATACACGCGGCATAAAAGCGGCCTATGGCCGCCGCGGAATAATCAGTCCCATTGGGTATATTCACTATACTCTGTATTGGGTTTCGGTTAGCGGGGTGATCCCCAAAGGCAGCCACTGTAAAGGATATCGCTTAAAAGTCAACGCCAAAAATGCGTGAATCGCACATGGGACACTTCGACTACGATGCCGCCGCGGTCTGCTTTTCTTCGGGATTGACATCCGCCGGGGCGGTTTTGCCGCGATAAACAATCACCTTGGTCGGGCATTTGGTCATTGCCGTGGTCACGGCTTCGGACGGGGCATATTTTTCATAATTCATCCGCGACAGATTATCAGTCACGGTGAATAAATCGGTCTGTTTGGCACAAATGCCGCAGCCGATACAGCCAACCTTGCAGAAAGCGCGGGTATTCTTGCCGTTTTCCCGGCTGCTGCAGGCCACCGCAACCATGGGTTCATGGGTAAACGGAACCATTTTGATTAGAAACCGGGGACAGGCCCTGCTGCAGGCACCGCAGCCGGTGCATTTGCTGTAATCCACCGTTGCCAGACCATTGACAATATGGAGCGCGTCGAACTTGCACGACCGAACGCAATCGCCAAATCCCAGACACCCGAATGCACACGCCTGCACCAGCGGCTGGGCATTGGCGGCCGTACAGGTCGGAATCCCTCGATACCGGGCGTAAAATGTCTTGTCATTTTTATGTCCCCGACAGTGAACGATAGGCCGCTGCGGGGCGCCAGAACCGCTGATTTGCAGATTCAGAACGATAGCAATTTTATTCATCGCATCCGCACCGCCGGGCGAGCATCGCCCCAGCAGCTCCGGATTGGCCGCTACGGCCTTGGCATACGAGGCACACCCGGCAAATCCGCAGGCCCCGCAGTCAATCTTGGGCAGCGCTGCATACACTTCTTCAACCCTGGGATCCTGCTGAACACGCAGTTTGATGCTGGCAATGAGTAGTACAACGGCAAATCCCGCACCAAGGCCAAGCATCAGTACAGCGGCCGGCCACGAGGCCTGGAAGAAATCCATTGCAGAAGCCGAAAGAATATAGTTTTCCATGTTTTAATCTTCCATCGATCCAATAACAAGCTTACTTAATCATTCCCGCAAAACCCATGAATGCCAGCGTCAGCAATCCCGCGGTAATCAGGGTAATCGGCGCCCCTTGAAGACATTCGGGAACATCCGCCAGGGCAAGATTTTCACGGATGCCGGCCATAATGCAGATGGCCATGGTAAATCCAATCCCGGCGCCGAAGCTCAGCACCACCGCCATCAGGATATCGTTCACCTGCCACAGGTTTAAAAACAGGCACAAACCCAGAATGACACAGTTGGTCGTAATCAGCGGCAGAAAGATGCCAAAGGCCTCATACAGCGTCGGGAAAAATTTGCGCAGGTACATTTCCACCAGTTGGACGGCCCCGGCAATTACCAGAATAAAGCAGACATAGCGAGTCACTTCCAGTGCCGTTCCCAGCAGGAACAAATGGTCAATCAGCCAGGTCAATGTCCCGGCCAGGGTCGTCACAAAGGTCACGGCCAGCCCCATCCCGAAGGCCATATCCAGTCGTCCGGAAACGCCCAGATACGGACAGCAGCCCAGAAATTTGGTAAAAACCAGGTTATTAATCAGAACGATGCTGATAAAAACCAGAACGATATGTTCCATATATTCCATAATCATTACTCCACAAAAGCCTGATGTCATCAGGCTTTTTTCTTCGTGACCAGGTTGACCAATCCAAGCATCAGTCCCAGCGTGACAAACGCACCGACCGGCATTGCCATTCCCGCCCAGGGGACAAATCCGCCGGGCATCACCTGCACGGTTTCAAAAATCTTGCCCGTGGACAAGATTTCCCGGATGGAAGCGAGAACACACAGCACCACGGTAAAACCGATGCCGTAGGCCAGACCGTCAATCACACTGATCCAGGGGCCGTTTTTGCTGGCACAGGACTCAGCCCGGCAGATAATGATGCAGTTGACGATAATCAGCGGAATATAGGGGCCTAATTTGGCACTCATGTCCGGCAGGTAGGCCTTCAGGAATAAATCCGCTATTGTAACAAATGTGGCAATCGTCAAAGTGAACATCATGATCCGCAGATGCGGCTTGAGCAGATTGCGCATCAGGCTGACCACCAGATTGGAACAGATCAGAACGAAGATCACGCTGAGCCCCATGGTCAGGGCTGCCTTGACGCCGGTGGTCACCGCCAGCGTCGGGCACATTCCCAGCAATAGACGCAGCACGGGATTTTCCGACCAGATGCCGGCGGTGAAGGTGCTGCCGACGGTTAGTTGTTTATCTGCCATAGTGTGTACCTTACGGATGAATCAGATTATTTTCGGTCAGTTGTTTGTGAATAGGTTCAACAAACTGGTTCAGGATATTGAGAACCGACTGACTGGTCACAGTCGCGCCGGTAATTGCAATAATTTCAGAATCGATCTTTTTATCATCTCCGAATTTACTAAGTGTAAGCGAAGCGGCAGGAATCCCTTTGAACTGGGCCTGATAAAAACCGTCCTTGATATTGATTTTATCGCCAAAACCGGGGGTTTCATTGCTGTTTAACACTCCAAAACCCAGCAGGGTCTTGAATTGAGCATCGGCAGCAACGACCAGTTTGATCTTGTCGGCGAAACCGCTGCCCTCGCAGACAAACGCCCAGCCGACGCAATTGCCGGAGGCATCCAATCCTTTACGCACATCGGCCTCTATGCTTTTTCCGCCGCCAAAATCCATGACACTTTTACCGCCTTTGAGTTCCAGTGTGATTTTTTCCTGCAGCGGTTCAAATTTTTCGGCCGTCGGCAGCAGCAATCGGGCCAGATTATTGAATTTATTGATTTCATTCTGGGCAATTTTGGGTGCCCAGGCAGTATTGGTGATCGCCAGCAAGCCGCCGAAGAACACCGACGAAATCATCAGCAGCCAGCTTTCGCGGAAGAACAATGCAATCTTACTGGACATGGGGTTTTCCTCCTGCCGGAATCAGCCGGGTAGCGCGGTCAATCAACGGCGTCAGCGCATTCATAATCAGCACTGCATACATCACGCCTTCGGGATATTCACCCAGAATGCGAATCAGCATAATCAGCACGCCCACGCCGGCGCCGAAAATCAATTCGCCTTTGACCGTCAGCGGTGAAGTCACCGGGTCGGTCGCGATAAAGAACGCACACAGCATCATGCCGCCGCCGACCAGATGATACATCGGATTGACATAGGCCGCCGGCTTAATCAGCCAGCCAATGGAGGCAACCACCACCGCGGCAATTAAAACCGCCGCAGGAATACGCCAGGTGATGGTTTTACGGAACAACATATAAATGCCGCCCAGCAGAATCGCCAGGGCACTGGTCTCACCCAGGCACCCGCCTTCGATACCAAAGAAGGAATCCCGGTAAAACTTGCTGACTTCCACGGCATTTTCCTGTCCTTTAAGCGATGCCTTGCTCCAGGCCATCGCCGTGGCCTGTGTGGTGGCATGGGTATTGGCTGCGGTCATCTTCTTGAGCGCTTCGTCTTTGGCCGTTGCCGGTACTGTCCAGGACGTCATCAGGGTTCCAAAGGAAATAGCCAGAAACACACGGGCCGCCATCGCCGGATTGAACACATTGTAGCCCAGCCCACCGTAGAGCATCTTGACAATCAGGATGGCAAAGGATCCGCCAATGACTGCAACCCACCACGGCGCCGCCGGCGGCAACGAAAATGCAAGAATCACCCCCGTCACAACCGCACTGAGATCAATTAATGAATTAGGTTTTTTGCGAAGGACATTCACCAGCCATTCACTGACTAAACAGGAGCCGACCGAACAAACCAGCAAAAGGACGGCATACTGGCGAAAAAACCAGATGGACGCCGCCATCGGAAACGCCAGCCCGATCAATACATCCAGCATCACCCGCTGAGTAGACAGCGGCTGGCTGATATGCGGAGCCGGCGAAACGGTTATCTTACTGAGCATGGAAACAGAGTCCTTTCAATTATACTTGCGCCGATCGCCTATGCTTTTTTCCTGGCACGGGCGACTAATAACTTTCCGGTTTTAATGTATCCGGTCAATTCGATATTGGCAGGACACACATAACTGCAGCAGCCGCACTCAATACAAGCGGACATGAAGTATTGCTCCTGGGCAACATCCAGTTTATTGGCCTTGACCGCATGGGCAATTTTGGTGGGATTGAGCTTTTCCGGACAAGCCGCAAGACATCGTCCGCAACGGATGCAGGCGGTTTGAGTCTGATTAAATTTGGACTCGGTGACCTCTTTTCGGGTCAGAAAGGTCAAGCCGCCATTAGTCTTGGTTAGCGGAGTGGAAAAATCCGCAATTGCAAATCCCATCATCGGTCCGCCCATGACGACCTTGGCCGCGGTTTCGGTTAAACCCCCGCAATAATCAATCAATTCCTGGACGCTGATTCCGAGAGGACAATAGTAATTGCCCGGCTTGCAAATCGCCCGGCCCGTCACAGAAACCACGCGGTGCGTCAGCGGATTTCCGAAGACCACCGCCTCGGCAATTGCCGCTGCTGTGGCAACATTCACAACACAGGCCCCAATGACCGGCGGAATACTGTTTGTGGGGACAATTTTGTTCCAAACGGCACGTATAAGCTGTCTTTCGCCGCCTTGCGGGTACTTTGTCTTGACGGGAACGACTTGAATGTCTTCTTCATTGCCAAGTGTTTCTATCGCATTATTGAAGATGGTAATGGCTTCGGGCTTGTTGTCTTCAATGCCGATTCGGATTTTTTCAACGCCGGCAGCTTTTGCGGTAAGTCTAATGCCTGCAAGCACTTGCCACGTCCATTCAAGCATCACCCGGTAATCGCATGTCAAAAACGGCTCACATTCGCAGCCATTGACAATGAGAATCGTCTTGGGCATCGCGGGATTGGGTTCGATTTTGACACGAGCCGGGAAACCTGCCCCGCCCATACCAACAATACCGGCATCTTTAATTGCTCGGCAGATCTGCTCGGAAGTCCATTTCGACACATCAAATTTGGCATCGAACCTACCAGCGACCGGCAATTTGGGTTCGTTTTGTGAAGAATCTACATCGATGACCACAGCCATCGTCCTGCCCAACACGGGGTGCGGGGCGAGGGTTATATCTTTAACCGTACCATTAACCGGTGAATGGATGGCAGCCGAGACAAAGGCATCCGAGGAGCCAATGACCTGACCTGCTTTGACTGTATCCTTTTTATTAACAACAGGTTTACAGGGAGCCCCTAAATGCTGACTCAGTAAAACCACAACCTGTTTTGGATTCGGAATAACCTCAATCGGTCTTCCCTGACTGTACTGCTTGCCTTCCGGGGGGTGAACGCCGCCGGGGAAGCTGAATTTTCCTCGTGTTTCCATCACGCTTTTCCTATTTAGGACATCTTGATTGTCCGGATTTATGTCGGGTCAGGTATCGAATCCCAAAAATCGCCACGGAAGCGGCGACCAAGCCCATACTCAACAACGCCACCGTAAGCAATTTTGGGTTCTCGATTTTGTTTTTTAACCACGGCTGGGCAATACCCGCAGCACATACAAACACCGCTACGGGTAGAACGAAAGCCTGAATCGCTTTCCAGGTAATATTAGGGCCTTGAGACTGGCCTGCTATCTGATAGGCTTCTTTGCAGGTATCTTGATGCCCGCAGCCGGCACAATGTTCATCCATTTATTGTTCCGCTTTCACAAGTAATGACCTTTATATAGTCCAAACCCCCTGTCTTTGCAAGAAGATTTTTGGCTGCTGCGGGCCGGT
>JAFGQP010000035.1 GCA_016935635.1 Sedimentisphaerales bacterium | reverse complement strand
TTAAATAATGAAACGACAGACCAAATAATCGAGTTTTCATAGATTACTTTTCTCTGGTGATAATTCCGGCAAAGCCGCCGGCAGGCAGCATTGAAATCGGAACAATGGTTTTGGCATCCACTGCGACAGCGGACTGGGCAACAGCCTGATAATCGGAGGACCCTGTGTTGTCCGCGAAGCTGCGCAGCGTCCATTTGCCCTTGTCCAGAAATGTCAGGCGGGCCTGTAATTGCATCGCCTCATCCCCGTTCATCGCCGCCAGGTACCAGCTATCTCCTGACCGCCGGGCAATGATGATAGAGCGGGCGACATCGCCGTCCAGTACCACCGTCTCATCCCAGACGGTGGGCAAATTCCGAAGAAACCCCACGCCGGGCTGGCCGCGATAATTGCGGGGACTGTCGCACAGGACCTGCAGAGGACTGAAATAGACGACCGTCATTGCAAGCTGTCGGGCGCGGGATCCCATGACCTGGGAGGGCGAGGTAAGTTTGAACTCCCCCGGTGCGCGATTGATGAAACCGCCGGGCGTAAAATCCATGGGACCCAGCAGTCCTCGCGTAAACGGCAGCGTGATGGTATGCAGCGGAGTACACTGATTGCCGCCAAGTTTATTGTATTCGTTGCCGAGCACACCTTCCTGCGTGATAAAATTCGGATACGTGCGAGCCATCCCCGCAGGTTTGTAGGTCCCGTGAAAATTCACCAGCAAACCGTGCTTTGCCGCAATTGACAACGCGTTTTCGCACCATTGAACCGTCTCTTGCGACTGGCTGTTGAAAAAATCAATTTTCACCCCGGCAAATCCCTGCTTTGCCAGATAGGCCAGAGCGGTTTCAACTCCGAACGTTTCGATGTCCAGCGAGTGTGCCCAGATGAGCAATCGGACGTTTTTTGATTTTGCATAGCGAACCAATTCGGCCACATCGACCTCCGGAACCGGCTGTCTGAAATCGCCCTGCACCGGATTAGGACTGGAATGCAGTGTTTTGTCAAAACTCGTCATCCCCTTATACCAGAACCAATCCATCAACTGATAGGGCCAGCCCATTTCAGCCGCCAGATCAATCCACTCCTTATGTGAAGGTGTGGAGCCGCGAGCGTACACACCTTTGTGCCCCGGGTTGGAATCATAGGGATTCGTTCCCGTCCACCATGCATCCCAGGCACAGGCACCGGGTTTAATCCACGATGTGTCTTTCAGGCAGCTGGGGGAAGCGAGGGTCGCAATCAAATCGGAATCCACCAGGTCTTTGGCTTTTTGTCCTATCACCAATACGCGCCAGGGGCTGACACGCGGCGTGGAGGACACCACCAGTCCATTTCCATCTGAACGCCTGTCAAGTACCGTCTTGACCGCTGATGTGCCGGTGCCCGCCAGCGACATGCCGGCCCAGTCCAGCAGGTCCGATTCTGCTACCGCGATATAAGCCAAAGGCGTTTCTACCAGCAGCGGCAAAACGCTTTGAAAGGGTCGGCCCGCCCGGCCTGAACGAATGGCACTTAATTTCTTCTCCGGATACTGATTCTCTGCACACGCCGATTCATTGCCGGCCCAGCAGCGATAATCCTCCGCAAATCGAAACTCTGTCAGTTCATCGGTCAGCACAAAATCGCCAATGCCGGACTCTTTCGGAAGATCGTATCGAAACGCAACGCCGTCGTTATAAGCCCGCACAATCAGGCCGAATGTCCAACGCGACGGGCCTTGCTCGGCCAGCATCAGATGCAGCTGCCGCCAGTTATCCGGAACAATTCGACGCTGGCCGAATGGATTCTCCCATTGACCGTCATGAGAGCTGGTTTGGACCTTGGTGATGATCGCAGACGGCCCCAGCTTGATGCCGTCTCTGAATTCAAGGCCCAAAACTGAATCCGTCAGTACGACGGTGTCCTCGATTTCCACCCGATACCGCAGCCCCCCTGTATCCGAGACAACGATGTCGATTCGGCCATCCGGCGACGAAAGGCGGTGCTCCGCCGCAAGTGCGGACCCCGGAATCATGAACAGGAACATGCAAAGCCATACAATACCCAGATACGCAAGACAGGGTTGAGTCTCATTTTTAATCAACATCGTCACCTCATTTTCGCAAAAAGTTAGAGCAGCCCCGGCCAGACTGCCCGGGGGCTGCAGTTTTTGGATTAGATCACCGGGTGGTGATTGTCACAGGCAGCTTTAACCGTATATCGTCAGACGCTGCGCCGATGAGAATTTCATACTCTCCCGGCTCCACCACGTACTGTTTTTTCGTCGTGTCCCAGTAACGCAGTCGGCTGGCGGGAATATCAACGGTAACAGACTTTGCCTCGGCCTGCTTTACGTGCACGCGGGCAAATCCGCACAGGGCAAGCCTGGGCTGCGGAACCTGTGAACTGACATGACGATAATAAACCTGAGCCACATCATCGCCGGCAAGGCGACCTGTGTTTTCTATGGTAAAGGACACCTTGGCAACACCGTCGGCGGAAATCTGTTTCGATGCGAGCTTTGCGTTTTTGTATTCAAAGGTCGTATAGCTCAAGCCATGACCAAACGCATAGAGGGGCTTGCCATTAAAATAACGATAAGTCCGGTTGGCCATCGAATAATCTCTGAAGTCAGGCAAGTCTGTCGTTGCACGGTAAAATGTCAGCGGCAAATGGCCCGACGGATTGACCTGACCGAAAAGGACTTCGGCAACCGCGCGCCCGCCTTCCTGCCCCGGATACCACGCCTGCAGGATCGCGGGCAGATGCTCGTCTTCCCAGGTCAGAGCCATGGC
Organism: Sedimentisphaerales bacterium; assembly: GCA_016935635.1. Taxonomy (GTDB): domain Bacteria; phylum Planctomycetota; class Phycisphaerae; order Sedimentisphaerales; family Anaerohalosphaeraceae; genus Anaeroglomus. The sequence continues at coordinate 5,432 of JAFGQP010000035.1, read as the reverse complement.
TGACCCGCTGCAATTGACCATGACCATCGGTTTGCCGACGGCATGAAGCGCCCGGATGAGCTGGGTTTGCACTTCGGGCAGTTCAATTGAATCGCGATCAAAGCCCTCGCCTTCCTGTGCGGGTGTAATGCCGCCGACATAAATAATCAAATCCGCTTCGGCGGCCAGCTTGACGGCTTCCTCTTTGAGCTCTGCAACAGGGCGTTTTGTCTCGTTATCCTGGCGACTCCAGGCCGCCGTCCCGGGTTTGGTGGTAACGGGACTGCCCAGGGCGAACGTAATTTCAATACCGTCCCCGGCCGCCTGCTTGATACCGTCCAGAATGGAAACCGGATGTGAAGCCGAGCCGTGGTAGTTGCCCTCCAGCATGGATTTCGAATTGCCGTTGGGACCGATGACCGCGATGCGTTTATATTTGGAACGGTCCAGCGGAAGGACGCCGTCGTTCTTGAGCAGCACCAGCGACTGACGGGCGACCTCCAGAGCGACCTGCCCATGCTCGGGGGTGTCATTGTCGGCGATGGTGTACTTCGAATACGGCACTTTCTCGGCCGGATCGAACAGACCCAGACGGAAACGTGTCCACAACGTGTAATACAACGCCTCATTGATTTCTTTTTCTCCGATCAAGCCCTTTTGGACGGCCTGCACCAGGGCGCTGTAATCGCCGCCGCAGCAGAGATTGCAGCCGGCCTTGACTGCCAGTGCCGCTGCCTGTTCCGGGGTTTCGACATACTTATGAGCTCGTCGATTCCAGATATCGTTGATGGCGCTGCAATCCGAAACGACATACCCCTCAAACCCCCACTGCTTCCGCAGCAGCTCGTTGAGCAGGAATTGACTGGCGCTGCAGGGAATACCGTAGAGTGCATTATAGGCACTCATCACGCCGGCGACCCCTCCATCCCGCACCGCCCGTTCAAACTGAGGCAGGTAGGTTTCATACAAATCACGTTCTGAGGGTTCTGCATTAAAGCTGTGACGCTCCCGCTCCAGACCGCTGTGTACCGCGTAATGCTTGGCACAGGCCATGGCCAGCATATAATCGGGGTGGTCCCCCTGAATCCCCTTGATAAACTCCACGGCAATCTCGCCGGTGAGGAAGGGATCTTCGCCATAGGTTTCCTGGCCACGGCCCCAGCGGGGGTCACGAAAGATATTGATGTTCGGCGTCCAGAAAGTCAGGCCGGTCCACCATTTGGAATTACCCTTATTTTTGGAGGTATAATCGTTAAATTTCGCACGACCCTCGACGCCGATCACCGTCCCTTCCCGACGAAGCAGCTCCAGATTCCACGTCGAGGCCATTCCCACCGGCTCCGGGAAAACCGTTGCAGCGCCATTGTTGGCAACACCATGCAGGGCTTCATTCCAATAGTTATAAGCGGGAAGTCCGAGCCGCTCGATCGCCGGCGCCTCGTTCTGCAATTGTGCCACTTTCTCTGCCAGCGACATCCGGCGAATCAGGTCATCGATGCGTTTGCGGAGCGGCTGAGCCGGCTCACGCCAAATCGGGGCTTCCTTGATATCCGGTACCACCGTGGCATTGCCGGCGAAGGGTTCGGCAATCTGGGACGCATTGAAGGAAAGCATGGACGTCCCCGATGCGTCCTTCACCTCGAATGTGTTGAACTTGGCATTGTCTTGATGCGCCTTAAACGTCACTTTCAATGGTCCCCTGAGTGCATCATCTTCATGATCGACTACGCCGGTGATATAACACACTTTTCTTGCCTTGCCGGCGGTCTTGACGATATCGAAGTCCAGGGCCAATACCACATCGCCGGAAACTACGCTGTATATCCGTTGCCCCGGCTCACTGAAAAAGGTTTCCGCTTGACCTATCAGGACCTTGTACTGGCCTGCCGGCAGATTGGAAACGCTGACACTGAACTCTTTACCATAGATTTCTTCACGAAATGCCGCTTCCTCGCCCTTGGCCCCCTCGATCGCAACGGAGTCAGCAACTTTGTAGTGGGTAAACTCCCCGGTAACACTCACCTTGTGCGTACAGGAGCCGCAGATTTCCTCAGCCGCAAAAGCTGAAACGGCAAGCCAGTGGCTCACGAGCAATCCCAGCACCAGACAGCCCGGTAATAGCATCCGGTGAGTTGGATTGTCCAATGAAATAATGGCTGCTGCCTGGGACTTCCTCATGACATTCGTAAGATTTGATTTTCTCATGGTTAATCCTCAAATTATAATTGCTGGTTTTGTATTCCTATTGAATCAAACGACAATATTCATACCGATAGTGTAACGACGAACGCATTCCTGTAAAATTTCTTTCCTGAAGCCGGGTTTACGGCATCGGTGAGATGCGGAATAATCCGGCACCGTGCAGCGGCACATCCGTCCCAAACGAATCACTGAATTCACCCAGATCCCGGCGTGTCCACAGGTCTCGCACCCGGGCCTTGCCGGTGATTCCGAGATCCGCAAAAGACACTGACACGGTGCTGCGATCAGGTTTTGCCCGCTTCTGGGGATCGACCAGGACGCAGAATTCCAGCGATCCCCGTCCCTGACTTCCTTCGGTAATCACGCCTTTGGAGGTAAACGTGTCATACCCTTCGGGCAATTCGAATTCAATAATCGAGACGGAATGCGTTCCAATGCCCTCGACGGGTTTTCCATCCAGCGTCAGGGGACGTCCATCGACGGTACGATGCTTGCGAACGGTTCCCCATCCCGCCGTTGCAAGAATCCAGTCCAGGTCGGTCAGTTTCAAGGTTCCTTTGGGGCCGGTCAGCACCGGTTCAATCCAGGCCGCGTGGTCATAATCACTGCCGTTGCCGCCGTCCCTGACTGCCAGCACCAGCCGGCGAACATTCCGGATTGGCATGCTGATCTCAATGACCTGGGCCTTGGGCTGACCACTGAGCCGACGACTGGTGTAATCGGCTTTCGACAGATCAAACGGATTATCATTGCTCTGGGCATTGAAGAGTCCAACATAGCTATCCCGGCCGTCGGGGCTATCCGCCGCCCAGACAATCAGATCATTTTCGTTTTTAATCTGCCGGTTGTTTGTACTGGCCTGATTGACGGCCAGCACCTCCGGATTGGTCAGCAGGTTAAGCGTTGTATCGTCCAAGCGGGTCATATCGGCACCGAGAATCAGCGGCGAACGAGCAATACACCACAGGCTCATACAGGTCATTTGTTCATCCGGAGTAAAACGCGTGGGACGATTGAATTCCACAATCCCAAAAGGCAGCATATCGGCATCGGGCCATGCCCCTTCGGCCCGGTACTTTGTCCATTTCTCAAGTCGTCCAAACATCCCATACAGCGGCTGCCAGCGGTCCCAGAAATCATCGGAAATCCGCCACATATTGGCATGATTCATCACGTGCTGTCCCCGCTCAATCGGCGTATCGCCGGGCGACAGGCTCAGCACAATCGGCCGACCGGTCTTGTCGATGGCCTTTCGGATGGCTTCAATCTCAGCCCTCTGTACCTCGTCATAAGGACGGGCAATGTCGTCCACCTTCACAAAATCCACGCCCCAGAAGGCATAAAGCTCAAACAGCGAATCATAATAGGCCTGGGCGCCGGGTTTGCTCATATCCACACCATACATGTCCGGATTCCATGGGCAGGTCGAACGGGTATTGGCAATATCAGCCGCACGGGCATCTGTTCCAAGGATAGCCGTATTGTCACGCACCGCCTGTTTGGGAATACCGCGCATGATATGAATGCCGAATTTCAGACCCTTCGCGTGGACATAGTCAGCCAGGGGTTTGAATCCCCTGCCGTCCGACGAAGATGGAAATTTCTTCAGAGCCGGTATCAGCCGGCTGTATTCATCCATCTCAAGACGTGCACCACGCCGATAGCCATGCCCTTGAGAATCAGGCTCATACCACTGGATATCCACCGTAAAATAAGTCCAGCCATAGGGCTTAAGGTGTTTTTCCATAGCATCGGCCTGAGCTTTGGCTTGTTCTTCCGTCAGCGTCGTGCCGAAGCAGTCCCAGCTATTCCATCCCATCGGCGGGGTCTTTGCCCAGGACCAGTAGACCGGCTCTGCGGTAAATGGTGTTTTAACGACCGGATCGGCAGCATGACACAATCCTGCCAAAAATACGATGATAGCCATTCCATATATTTTATTCATTCTATACTGCTCCTGCCTAATATATTCCGTTTCGGTGCGATCCAGTACAGCAACTTCAACCACGTGCTTCTTTTGCTTACGAAATCATCCTATCCGCTGGGTATCGTTACGCTTATTTCCCCGCAAACTGTGGCTGAATTTTCCAGAAAAGCATCCATGCTAAAGGGTAACCGGAAATGGAATAAGAACAAGTTTGTTTTTCGCCAGTAACTCTTTTTAAACAGACCCGTCCCGTTGTGCTCTTTTTCCAGACCAGCACCTCTTATCACCCGCAGTGAACCTGCCCCGTATGCCGACCCAATAATCCATGACCAGGTTCTTTCGGCCGGGATTATATGGATTTTGTGGACCTTTATTTCTGGTTATTATTAACAAGTATTATTTTTCCGCTCGGACTGCGCCGTTTCGTTCCAGAATGCCTAATACAGGCCCACCTCCCATGCGGCACCACGGCCACGTTTGCCCTGCCCTTAATTTCCTTGCAAAATGGGCCTGTCGGATGTAAAGTTAGGGGGAATCTGTCGGAACGTTGTTTCCGGCTTTTTTCGTTTTGCTCTTTAATGCTGATATAATAGCCCTATAAATATCCACTTTGAAGTGAAACACGATGCAGCGTATGAAATCGTAAAACTTCAATAGGGTTGTGTTTCAGTTTTAGCCAAGTTGCTTATTTTACATAACCTGTTTAAAATAAAGAACTTGGAGAAGTGACCGAGCGGCTGAAGGTGACGGTCTTGAAAAACCCCAAAAAAATCGAATTATTTCGCAAATATCGGTGATTTCAGCACTTAAAACCTGGTAAATATCGCATCTATCGTATTTATCGTATCTTTTGGTTGCAGTCTGGTTGTAACTCTTATAACCGATTCATGGTTAAAACGAAGATATTTCTCTGTAGCTTCTTACAGGCCGCCCGTACGGCCCAGATCCGTTCGCACCAAAGGCCCCTTCCAGCATGGCTTCAAGGACTTGTCTGCCGCGCGATGGATCAATCCTGAACAGACTGTAATCCGATGTATCAAAACACAGGGCCAGTACAGATTGCCCTGGTTTTGAGATTTTCAAATATTTTCGTAAACGTTTACGCTTGACTTTATTGCTTTCGGCCTTTGTCAGATTCATAAGGCAGTACGGATATCTCAGCAGCGCTTGTCCAGCCATTTCCGTAGATCTCCCGCAACGCAGTAAATCGGAAGAATCGAGCGTCGACAGGATCAAACGTGACTTTCTGAAGCGAAGGATTGTTCCAAATATTGTCAAATGTACCCGATGCGATATTCATTGTCCAGTTTATACCGTCAGTGCT
>JAFGQP010000271.1 GCA_016935635.1 Sedimentisphaerales bacterium | reverse complement strand
GCCGTACATGATAAAAAATTCCTGTTCTTGCTGGAAGCCTTGGCTCCAGCTGCTTAAATGGTCAATAAAAAGTGCGAAAGTTTACAAAAAGCAATTCGTTTATATTAGCACCATAAGAGAATCAATGCCCCCGTTATCAAGAAGGACCGGAAAACTCCCAATACCGGTTCATCCGGACCGGAATCGGATTGTTCATTGATCTCTTGAGCTTTTGGCTCCGTGAATATTGATTTCTGTTTGGCAGTTGTGGAATGTGGAAAAGTCGAGTGCCATTCCACGTAACCGATCAAACCCCCGCCAAGGGGCCAACGAGATACGCTTCAATGGCACTCGCCTTGCCCAAAGGCAAGCGGGTACCACTGACTGTTCTCGTTTTTGAAAATTTGGCGGTATTTTGATCGGAACGCCAGTCAGTAATCGCTATTCAATTGTCTAAAACTATGCTTTTCTATAATACAAACCTTTCAGACCCTATGCAAGAGATAAATAACAAAAAGGCCTTCGTTGGTCATTCCTCCGGTATTTTTACATCTATTACTGGGGCTATTTGGTCAGCCAAATCAATAAATTCCCGAATATTTTTTGCTGTTACCCCGTCCATATTTGACAGTGATTTTATCCAGATGTACCGCGTCACAATGTTTTGAAGATGCGACTTTGGGATGACGTAATTTTGTTGACCCTCGATAATGAGAAGATCGTCGGAAATATAAATCGCTGTAGCCATGATATTTTTTCCTTATCCGTCAGCCTTCCGATTAAAGTCCTCGATGCGAAATCGGAATTCCTGCACATCCGCTGCATTCATGACGCTCGGAATTAGGCTTTCATCCGAAGCAACAAAGCTCAGTCCAAAATCAGCATAAATTTTTTGAAACGCTTCCGTGAAGGCGTCCCTCTCATCAAGCATTGCCAAAAGCAGCGAGTTACAATTCTCATCCGCCAACGGGCGTTTTTCACGCATCAGTCGAATCAGCGTATTTTTCAACTTATCGGTTGTGTTTGTCAATTCAATCCGCTTGCGGTCAAGCAGTTCAACAAGAGAATTCACGGCAAGATCGGTTGCCTGAATTTCCGAAGACAGAGACATGACCGTCTTTTTAAATTCGGCAATATCCGTCATTTCGCCGCCCTCGTCAAAGTCCAGTGGCTTGTCTTTAATCCGCTGCAAACGCTCTTTAAGCAACACCGCACTGGATTGTTCGGCGTCACGTTTTTGCTCGAGGCCTGCAATCTGTTCGATCAGCACTGTAATATTCTCATGTAACAGCCCGACGATGCCAGCCACTTCGTTTTTAAATTTTGCGTAATAATCTGTGGTTTCTGTTTTGGTCATTGGTTGAGTTCCTTATTTTAAGTTTCCGGGGTTTAATAGTTGATACAATCGTGAGCGTTCACTTTGTAATTTTTGATACAATCCGAAATTGGATCGCCGCAGTCCCGGCGTCATCACCGTTTCAATTTGCTGAATTTTTTCACGGGGAGCGGCGTTTGATTTTAAGGCCGACAGAATGGCACCGTGATAATCATATTGCTGCTGAAAAATCTTCGTTAAAATCTGCTCTCCTGTTTGCTTCTTAAAATCAGCATCCAGAAAATCACTGGCAAAAAACTGATTCATCAGATTTTTGGTCGAGGCAACCGTCAAAGCATCCGCCATACCGGAGTCGGCCAAAGTGTCAATTGCACGATTCAAAACAACCGAAGCCTCTGAATAATTGTTTTCATTCAAAAGCCGCTGGGCCTTCAATGCTTCAACTTGATATGGCAGGACATCATTCGGGATACTGTCACGGTCAAAGCCCAATTCAACCAAACGGTCCATTTCGGCTTTGGCCTCATCTACGAATCCTTGCTGAATCACATCAAAGGCCCCGGACGAATCGGACGCATCCGAAATCCGCTGTGGGCCGGGCAGATTCGTTTCATTATCCATGATCCGGTCGCCAGACTGCCGTTGGTACAACTGCTGGACTTGCTCGACCAGCCGCCGGTGTTCAGCAGGGTTGGTTTTGCCGTCGAGGTAATGCGGGCTTGCCATGAGTTGTTGAATCTGGCTGTCAAGAGAACCGGATTGGCCGCTATCAGCAGCGGAACCGGCTGTTGAGTTGGGAACGGTGTTGTTTGGTTGTGTTTGATTGTCGTTATCCATTTTCTATTGCCTTTCCTGTTTAGGCCCTTTTACGGGCAATTCTGGGCGTTATTTTTGAAGCCGGGGGATTGGGCCGGAAAACTTCCGTTCGACGATTCTACGTCCATAAACCCCCTCTCAGAGGGGGGCCTTGAGTTTTTAAGGTATGGGTTGAAATGGAACAGCGGGCAACTTCGTTCTGTGCATCGTGCCGCCTCTGCATAACTGTACCCGTTACACTCCAGACATTGGAGCCGAACCGCATCGGCCCGGCTCTTGCCGCACTCGGTAATCAATGCCCGGTCAAATAAGCCCTTCATACCATCGGGGACGAAACTGCGTTTGCGGTCAATGTCCATTGCATTCCCTATCATTCAAGATAAAAAAATCCTCAAATCTCAAAAACGATTTTGTCAAAAGGAGAGGGGGAAGAAGAATCAAGGATCGAGGGGCTTGGGGGGCAGTGGGGGTCGCTTTGGAGAAATTGCCTTTGCTTTTTCGTTTTTATCATCATGTTCACCTGTTTCCTTTGCTTCATGGGCCACTGCGGACTTAAACGCAATTTTGTAACTACCTATAAATAAATAACATAGCCCTTTATATATTTCAGGCAGGGTGCAAAATCAGGTGCATCAACAGCCCTTCATGCTTTGAATGAACGCATCCAGATCGTCCCGGGCAATGCGTCTAACTTTGCCAAACCGAACAACCGGGAATTTGTTATTATCAATCAGTGTCCAAAGCGTCCGTTCTGAAATTGCAAGGTACGCAGCCGCTTCTTTGATTTTAAACAATCTGGTTGCTTGCGTTGTTTCAACGGATTCTATGGCAGAGTGCATTGTTCATCTCCTGTTTCAAGATCACCAGTTTCATCAGATTCCTGCCCGTAGATTGACTCTGATAACACAAATTTTCCGTTTTCGGCCTGAACAGCCGTAAGTTTGGATTCTTTTTCCAATGAGTCTAATAACAATCGGGCTTCGGCTAATCGTGCTGCTTCTTGCCGGGCTTTAGGATCAATTTCGCTACGGTCAGGCAGTTCAAAGGCAACGCCAATCCGAACATCTCTCCAAAGATTCAAGTATTTCCCCAACAATTCATCGCATCGAACAGCCGTTCCAATATCGCCTCTGTTTCGTGCCAATTCCCGGTCATGCAAGATGTTACGCAAGACGCTTTCAGCCGTGATCTCGTTTTTCTCAAGCAATGAAACTGACAATTCTCGAATGCGAAGTTGAATATCTTTGCGGGCAAGTAAAGCGGTTGCCTGATTGCGAGCACTGGCTGGTGAATAGTCAGCGGCCAAAGCTGATTTTTCCCGCCTCGAAAATGTATCTGTACCGATTGCACAGAAATTTGAGCAAAAAAGTTCTTCTTGTGGAGTCAGGAAGACAGAAGTATCCCTTTTTGCCCTTTTTACGCCTGTTTTGATAGGCTCATTTAATAAAATTGCTTTTGGGGTCTTTTTTTTCATAATTTTTCACCTGTATCAAGAAGGGGAAAGAGATTCTCTGTGTGATTGAATAAATCTGTTAGGGGGTATGGTATTCTTAAGTATGTTACCACGTACGGGCAATAGAAAAACCCTGAACAACTACCATGTACGGTAATTGTAGCGTCATTTTTGCTTGTCACTATTGCCCATGTACGGTAACTATTCATGCGTTCTGACCCCCACCGGTGGTAACTGGGATTTTCTTTTTTCGGGCAAACGGGGGCTTTATCCGTTCCCGCTTGGCGAATACAAAGTCAACCTGTCCGTATTGCTTCCAACGGTCTGAAATGCTGAATCTTGTCGGTTGTTTCCGTAATCCGCAGGAAAATTCAGCTATATCTATAAAGCCCAATCCGACCACCTCTGAAAGGCATCGGCTAAATGTCGTCTGTGGTATGCCCAGATTCTCTTTGACGTAACGGTACGTCAGTTCGATTTTTCCATTGTTTATAATCATTGGCCGATCATGCTTCCCACGCCGATTTTTCGATTTATAAATTTTTCGGCGTCGGTAAAATTCCAGCAGGACCCGCACCGAATGAATCGACTTAATCGCCAAAAAGGCTGGACTTTGTAAAAGGTCATTTTCGAGGTATATTCCATGAGGCATTAACCGCTCCCTTTGCAACCGTCGATGAACGCCTGGACATCCCGAAGGTCATATTTCACACAGCGGCGGCCAATCCTGACAGAGCGAATCCGGCCAGTACAGGTTAGGCTGCGAAGGATTTTCTCCGATACCGCCAGCCGTTGGGCGGTATCCTTGATTGACATAACAATCGGTTCGGATGATTGGGGATTGCCATTCATCGGCGTACCCCATAAACTGTCTTTTTTTGCGGCTTTGATGGTTTTGCAGCCAGTTCGCTCAGAGCTTTTCGGACGTCTGCAACATCAAAGCGAAGAAACCGCCCAATACGCAATGAAGGGATGTCTCCAGACTGTACAAGCTGACGAAGATACTTTTGAGGCAGCTTTATTTTAGCTGCGAGCACCTCAAGCGAGATGTATTGCTTTGCATCCATGCCCCGAAAATATCAGAGCAAGAAATGATTTCAAGAAAATGGTCGATATGACACGATAATAGTACGATATGGTACGATTTTTTTTATCTTTTGAGGTATTTGTTGCGTACTGCTTGTTCACTGATGATATGCTTCGATCTCTTGTTTTTCCGATAATCAACAATCAACTGTTTTTTAATGTCGCGTTTTAATTGGCTGCGGGATCGTCCTACCATCTCAATCGCCTTTGCCAAATCAATCAAATCGGAGGGAGTTGAGGTGTCTTCCGGAGTTTGCTGGGCCTTTGTTTCTGTATATGCGGTTTCTATATCGGCCTGTACAAATCGAATCGCCGTTTCAAGAAAATCGGCTCGGTCGTCATCCATCATTTCCGGACAATATGCGGCTTTTACAAGCCATTGAAACCAAGAGGCAAGCGATTCATCCGGAGTCGATAAAGCCTTTGGAAAACCGCGAATCAAGGCGGTCCCGTCGTGAAGACCAACTATCAGGGTATAATAGACTAAGCGGGCATCCTCTGAGGTTGTTGGCAAAGTAAACCGGCTGATTCGCTCAATCCTGCCTGTCATAGGACGTTTTTGCTGTCCCGGTTTTCCACAGCAGACACGAATCGGATTAAACTGGGACGGCTCTTTTTGAGGCTTCACTTTTTTTGTTTTATCCGGATACCAAGTCCCGCTTTCGGGGTCTTGATAAGTCAGCGTTTGAGGAGGATTCAATTGTTCATACTCGGTTTCCCATGCCTGATTAAGTTCGGCAATCCGGCGTGCGATTTCAGACCATCGCTTCGGATTTTTTAAAAAACTGTCCGCACAGAGATGAATAGCCCGGTCAATCAGGGTCTGATAGCGATACAGAGATTCAGTGTCCGGTACAAATTTAAGATGTCCTGAACAGGTTTTGGATTCGTCTGTCATAATACCAAGGCTTTCTGGATGGTCTGCCAAAGGCGGGAAAGCCTTGGTGTACCATGCCGCCCTCGGCAACCATCCACCCATATTCTGGATTTTGCTGATCGCATCCGCAAGCATTTTATTGAGATTTTCATGTGAAACAATCAGTAATTGCCAGAGCATCATTGCCAACAATAGTGAATCGTTGACATAGGAAGATATAAAAATCATTTTTGGCAAAATTCAGATTAAGCCGTGTCCCCAAACAGCCGAAGCAATTCCGAGAAACTATGAAACGAAAGATAATACATGATTATTGTTTCAATAATTTATGTTTTCATCATTATGTCATTGTGGGCTTACCTGAGCCGGTTTTTTGAAACAAATAGGCTGCCTTATAGAAACGGGTTTACCATTTGTGCAACCCCTCAATGGCTCTTGATTTTTGTGAATTTCGTATTTTTTTGGGGCTGGTGGTCAATCCTTATTTTTGCTCTACTCTTGACAGTTGGTGGATTAGTCAATATTCCCGTCTCTATAATTTTATTTAAAACATTCCATCCACTATCAGCAAAAACAGGCATTATGTTATATGAACGTCCGAACATGTCGCTTTATGGAATTTGGAGTATTTCGATAATACCGTTGCTACCAATATTAACGATTATCAATGGATCCGCATTTCTTAGGTAGATTGTGATTATGAACAAAACACAACTGATCATTTTGTGGATCGGGGCACTGGTCTTTTTGCTTTGCCTGTGGAATCCTGAAGACATTTTTGATTTTCGCTATGATGATAGGTCAATATGTCTATTGAGCATAGCCATTTTAACCGCACTTCTGATGCTTTCCAATAGCGATAAAAACAAGGATAAATTCAAAGAGATATTGAAACCGTTTATCGGCTCAAGACCCAAAAAGAGTAAGAAAGATGAGACAATGAAATTCGAGTAATCGTATTTTCATCTGAAAATTCTTTTAATAAGGTTTGATAGTACAGTTTTGCGGGTTTGCCATGTTTTGAAATGTTAAGTTTTTTAGAGCCCATAAAGAGCAATATATCATGGGTGGGGCATAAATAGCTATCGTCTGGAGAATCATAGACCGCAGTTTAATCACCGAGTTTTTTTTTGTCAAAAATAAATGCAACAAGTAACGACACGTGTGGCCCCTATTGATTGGTTATGGTAATTTTATACCATCAAAAAACAGACAAAAAAAAGGTTTCTTGGCAACCAAATGCGTTTTTTTGTGTCAAAAAGAGGGTTCTTGTGATTTTTTTTGAAATGTGTTCATATTTATGTAAACAACTGTGATCCAGGTGGGTATAATAAAAGTGTCTCTAAGACTAATAAAATGCAAATTCGACGTATTGGAAAAAAGTGTATTGGAAAAATTAATGTTTGACGTGAAGAGAAATTCATATATACTTAAACATTCTGTTAAGTTAATGGATGAAATAATCGATAAGAATTATGTCACAGAACCAATATTGGTATTTTAGATATGCTATTGATAGTAAAGGGCAAAAGCCCGCAGAAGAGTTTTTCAACAGCCTGAGCAAACAAGAAAGACTTAGTTTTGAAGCTCTTTGGAGAATGGTAGCGTTACAAAAACAGTATCATAACGACGAGAGGTTCAAAAAGTTAAACACTTCCGAAGGGATATGGCAATTCAGAGCAGGTGACTATCGAATACTGAGTTATCAATCTGGTAGTTGTTATGTATTAACGAATGGATTTAGAAAAGACCAAAACAAAACAGATCAAACATTAATAGACATGGCTATTAAAATAAAGAAACAGGACATGAAAAGGGGTTAATTTCAATGGGAAACGAATACATATTAAACGATGCAATTTTGGCGGAGAATTTGCATGATGACTCTGAACTCAAATACCTTTACCATCAAGAGAAACTCATTCTTGAGGTTACAGAGATTATCGCAAAACTGATGCACAAGCATAAGGTCAATAAAAGTGAGCTTGCAAAGAGACTGGGGAAACAACGGAGCCATGTGACGCAATTACTTGATGGTACTTCCAATATGACTTTAAGGACCATATCAGATTTCTTTGTTGCTTTGGATTCAATGCTAATTCCTACCGCCGGGCCTTTGGGCTTGGACAAAGGGCAAGCGTATGATGACTCATATTATGAGTTTGAAAACGAACATCATAGCGTACAAAGTGGTGTTTGTCCCGAACAATTAGTCTGTGAGGTGTTTGGAAACGTACAGTATATCAAGGACATAGCGGCTTAATTATGGAAAAGGCTAAGGCAGAAATAAATAAAAAAAAAGAAACACCGATGGACCAGGCATTCAAGGTATCTGACCAAATAGAGTTAGAGAGTGTTCGATTAATGAAGTGCAATTGTGAGCAATTATGCCTTGTGGGGCCAGGTCCAAAGGCGTTTGAAATTGAACGGAATGCATCGTCACAAATGAACAAGGAAACAAATAGAGTATTTGTTACAGCTCAGTTCAAGCTTGTAATGTTTGAATCGGATGCCGATAGAAGCAAGCCATTTGCTATTATTGGGGCATCATTTCTGTTAGTGTATAATGCGATTTCTCTTGAAAAAACTACAGATGAGGCTGTGATTCTTTTTGGTGAAACAAATGGGATATTTAATGCTTGGCCTTATTGGCGGGAGTATGTTCAAAGTACTACAACACGAATGTCTTTGCCACCTTTAACAATACCTGTTTTTAGAATATTTCCGCCACAAAAGGCTGAACTCGCCCAAGAGAAAAGTCCCAAGACGGCTATTAAAAAACTAAAAGATTGATGGCAAAAAAAGAAAAACAAAAAATTCAGGGGAACTTAAATGATATGGTAGATTAGCTTCGATTGTAACCAAGTATGTCGAATCTTTCCTTTTTCATCCATTCAACCCCCTTGCATACGTCATCAGACTGACATATTGCCATAATCGGTTCCGAGATTGTTTCAGCAGTTAATGACCTGCTCCACACTCTTTGGATTTGTTCAAAATTGAATCTCATTTTAATTTCCTTTTCTTGGATGGATTTTCTGGAGGCTCCAAAAACGGAAAGGAGGATGACGTAAGATATTTTTCGCTCTTTTGAAAGTTGATAAAAGAAGTCCTTTCTCTGGTCGATGGGAAATAGTCGTCGAATAAGAACCCATTTTCGAAAGAAAGGACAAAAAGATGCAACAGGAACTATCGGCCAAATCGGACCAGCACTTGAGCAAAGTCATTAAAATTGATGAGGCCCGGATTCAGACGCACCTGGACCAGATGGTTCGCAGCACGGTCGAAGAGACGCTCAACGGGCTTTTGGATGCGGAGGCGGAAGCCCTCTGTCAGGCCAGACGATACGAACGCACTGCCGAGCGTGCCAACAACCGTGCGGGCCATTACAAACGCAAGTTTCACACCAAGGCCGGCGAGGTGGAACTGAAGATGCCCAAGCTGCGGTACGCCAAGTTCGAAAGCGAGATCATTAATCGTTACCGCCGGAAGGAATCCTCTTTCGAAGAGGCCCTGATGGAGATGTACCTGGCGGGCGTGTCGGTGCGGCGTGTGGAGGATATTACGGAAGCCCTGTGGGGCATGAAGGTCAGTGCCTCAACGGTCAGCGACCTCAATGAGAAGATGTATCACCGCATCGAGACTTGGCGGAATCGCCGTATTGAAGGCGATTATCCGTATGTGTACCTGGACGGCATCTGCCTTAAACGCAGTTGGGGCGGAGAAGTTCGCAATGTGTCGGTCTTAGTGGCCATCGGAGTCGGTATGGACGGATTCAGGGACATCCTGGGCATCGTCGAAGGGGCCAAAGAGGATAAGGAGGGCTGGAGCCTGTTCCTGCGGCATCTGAAGCAGCGTGGATTAAAAGGTGTTCGGCTGATCGTCTCGGATAAATGCCTGGGGCTGGTGGAATCGATTGGCGAGTTCTTCCCGGAGGCCTTATGGCAACGCTGTACGGTGCACTTCTATAGGAATGTCTTCACCGTGGTCGTTGGAAAGAGGTGGCGGCGATGCTCAAAGCGATTCATGCCCAGGAAGATCGGGCGGAGGCACAGAAGAAGATTCAGACCGTGGCGGATAAGCTGGACCAGATGAAATTGAAAAAGGCATCTGAGATTGTTCGTCAGGGAGCGGCTGAGACGCTGAGCTATTATCACTTCCCGCGGGAGCACTGGCGACAGATTCGAACCAACAATCCGCTGGAGCGGATCATGCGGGAGATCCGGCGGCGGTCGCGGGTCGTTGGCTGCTTCCCGGACGGCAACAGTGCCCTGATGCTGGCGGCTGCGCGGCTGCGGTAGATCGCCGGGACCAAGTGGGGCTCGCGGTGGTACCTGAATATGGAACGACTGAGAGAACTGGAGACCGAACGGACCGTGGCGTCCGATAACAAAATTGCCTGCCCCTCGGGCCAGGCAAGAGCATAGACTCTACTCGACCAGAGACCAGAACATGGACTGAAACAAAAGAGCGAAAATTACTTGCACTACCGAAAGGAGATTACTCCACTGTACATAGATCGATGTTATTCATCAGATATTGCATCATTTATGGAAACAGAAAAAGTATCTTGATCAAATTCGAGCATAAGGATTTTCTCAATAGATTTATGATCTTCAGAAATACCCAATTTTATTATTCCTGAAACTGTTTCAGAAGAACTAACATTCGTATCAATTTTGTTAATTGCGAATGCCACTTTATCTTCACTATCCCATATTGCTGTACTGTAATCATCACAGGTAACATGTGCAAAGAAATTGATATCAGCTTGGAAGGCCGCCAGAAATTCGCGGTCACCTATACCTGTTATCTGTAATTCAAAATAGGTGATTTCTTGAACGTCAATGTCATAAACATCGCCCTCCCAATCTTCTTCTACACAAAACAAACAATTGACAAATTTTTCTTCGATTTCTTTGTCAATAAGCTTTTTCTGTTTTTTTATCATAAAATGCAATTTTTTAGCATCTGTTGGTTTTTCGTACGACTCAAGAAAAGTGCTAAGTGACCGATTGTAAACCAAAGAAGACTTATCTGAACATGCTTTTTCCCAATCTTTATCTTGAGTTACTATAGCAACCAATGAATCTTTTTTTTCTGCATATAAAAGTATACTCGCGAGGGCAAAAGCATCTGGGAATTCTTTTCTCTTTTCGCCTTCTCCAAAGGGTGGTATTTGTTGGTGGTACCAACTCATAACGGCATCTAAATCTATGTTTTCGTAACCAAGGATTTGTGCCTTAGAATCTTTTAGAAATTTTTCTAATCGTTTTTTATATAATGAGACGAGTTCCCACTTTATGCTTTCTGGTTTAGCATTCTTAAGTGGCCATTTCTTAATAGCCCTAACAAATGGAGCTTTTTTTTGAGCTGCTTTAATAGCGGAGGCTGCTTCTTGAGACTTTTGTTCAATATGCCTACGAAATTCATCTTGTATGGACTTGGGCAGTATCAAAGTTAGCTTGTGTTTTATTATAGCATCTTGGAGCAAAGAGAAAATACGATTTGAAAAATCATATTGATATTCCTCAAAGATACATGTATCGACAAAAACAACATCTGGTTTTTTCGGTGTTTGCATAGATTATATAATAATTATTATCAGTTACCGTTTTTTTAAATATATCTGAAAATCTTCAATAAAATTGCCCTCTATTATTTGAGTAACAGGGGAATCAATATTGATGATATTATTACTACTACTGATATTACTGACACACCAAAAGCCCATATAGATAATATATCACTTCTGCGTAACCGAGATTCTATTTCCAAGAAAGATTGATACCTTGAATTTGCTCTTGTCGTAATTTCTTGTCTATACTTATCTAAATATGCAAGCATTTTCCCGACATTCTCACTCACATCTTTTCTTTTAACGCTATCTGTTAATCCCACGAAACATATCTCGCTCTAACCATCCATTTAGTAGGCATTTTTCAGTGATCTTTTGACGTGCACTCTCTGTGTCCATGTCCTGAGTTTCTAAATACACAATCAATATATTTCCGACAGGATCAAATGTTACGATGTCAATTTTCAGTGGAGTCCCCCAAGCAGGGTCATCTATTTCAACGTCCTTTGTAATCGCACATGGCATTGAGTCATATTCATAGCATTTATTCAGAATCACTTGACCCATATCGTCTTTATTCAATGATATTGCGAGTTCTAAGATTAGCTTCATAGCTTTTCCTTCCTAATTCTACTATAATTGTGTCCAGTTTCCCATTCGGATTATTGTATATTCCATTATTACAGAGTTCAAGACTTTCCTTTTTATGCTTTTACTAAACAGAAAAGGAGGTTTTATTTAGATACAAATTGGCCAATCCGGGTCCGTATATGTATAAGACACGTTCGTTTGGCCTCCATCATTGTCAGGATTAATTCCTAACAATGTCTTACACCATTTGGATAATTGAGATAATGGTTTGTTTAATATGCTCCGGCAGACCATCCCAATGGTCGATGATTTGCTGTAATTCAGGTGAAAAATACACACCATGCACCGGATTATGCACCGTTGCACTTTTGGGGGATCGCGTAACCTCCTTATTGGGCGTTACTTGTGACTTTTTGTTCAAGTCCAGTAACGCCCAATTTATCTTTTCTTTTTGATCCCCGTTTTATTTTTTGACGATTATCGTGAATGGATCACGAAAAACCGAGTTGTCAGGCTTTACGGCAGGCATCGCGGGTCGGTCGGATCCATCAGGCAATCCAGCAGCCAATTGGCAGCCATCAGTCTCAGATCTTCCAGGGTCACCTTGCAGTCAGCATTGAGGTCACCCAGCGGGATCGGATGCGTCGGGGTTCCGCAACTGGTTTCGTCGACATCAGGATCCTTGTCATCATCGCACGCATCCCCGATGCCGTCATGATCCACATCAGACTGGTCCGGATTGTAAACCTCCTGACAGTTATCGCAGGCATCGCCTATGCCATCCTTGTCGGAGTCTTCCTGCAGACGATTTGCGGTGTCCGGGCAATTGTCGGAGGCATCCGGAACGCCGTCATTATCCCGATCATCCGGCAGAACCACGACAGGGTCAATAAATAACTGTCCGGCCTGCTCATCAACAAGCCCGGCCACGGCGACGGGCACATAGTCGGCGCCCATGCGGTAATACCCCAGCCGAATTGACTGTATCTGAACCGGTGCGCCGGCAAATGCGGTGAAAATTTTACTGGTTAGTGTGTTCACAACGTCAAGCCGAGTCCTTAATGCCAAGTCGCCATTGTATTTAAGGGTAAACTGCGGCCAGTCCTGAATGAGAGATCGGCTAACCTCTCCTTTGTTTGACACGCCCACCCTCGCGGCGGATTCAAATACCGGGAAACCGTTTACAATGCGCGGCAGCGTGATAAGCTGTTCAACCTCGAATGATTCTGTCATTTTGCTGCCATCTTCGCTCTGTCCGCCGACGGTGACAATATGCGGCTCGCCCCATTCCTCGCCGGGGACTCCTAATGTGTCAAGATTGGCCAAAGCAATCGCAATCGCATCCTGGGAAGGGATTGCTGTATGAGGATATTTTTCCCAATTAAATGCACGTTCCTGGTTGAGGTACCGCAGCCGTCCCCGATAGAAATCCATTTTGATCAGCTTGGTGTCGGCGGCATTTCGGGCCTCAACGAGGAACTGATCGCCGACAACAACATCAGGGATCTCGGGGTCGCCGGCGGCATCGGCGATCTGACGTACGCTCATCTTGCTTAACCACGCCGGTCCGGCCTTGGCGAGTCGTATTCTTGAATCAATTTCCGGCATAGCCCCCAGTACAATTTTGTAGTAATCTTCACGTGTCCAAGACGCCGCACTGAGCACTTCTGAGGGCATTTCCTCTGTTAATACGGTTGCACTGGCCGACGCCGGCAGCGGCGATTCGCCCGCCGGATCACACCCGATCAGGTAAATCACGCCGTGTACGTTTGGTGTCGGATCCGAGTCATACGTCCAGTCATACTGCTCATTGAACATTCGGTTCCACAGGTCGGCCGACGACGATCCTACTCCCCGTGAACAGGGGCATTCGTCTGTGTTCGGGCCATCCACATCATGGATGTAAAGGTTGTCAATGAATGCCATAGCGATGCTGGTATCAAATGCATCGTCGGCAAAGTCTTCATAGCGAGAACGATACGGCGACCATATCCACATGTATCCGTGAAAACCGTTGATTTGTCGCAGTTTCTTAAACGATGATGACCAACCGCCGCCGAACCAAACCGGGCGATTCATACTGTTGCAGGATGAAAGGTGTAAAAACTCCAGGTCATAATCCAGTTCCATATCTCCCTGGTAGGCATTGCAGTTTCCCGAACCGGCCTCATCGACCCGCACCCGTCCATACCATCGTCCATCCGAGCTGACACCGCCGTGCAGGCCGATCATTATGGCATCGGGTTCATCGATGCCGGTGTCATCGACTGAATCGCGGCCCCACGTCTGCAGTGAGAGGTCCACAAAATCACTGTCAACAATGTTGCCGTTTGTGTAGTACCCATCCCTCCACCACGCCCGTGAACCATGCCCCCACGGGCTTGGCCAGGGATTGGTAATATCGTCGTACCAGCCATCGACCATGTAAGCCCATGAATCACGCTGCCCTCCCGAACAGCTCGAATTCCAATGGGTGATCGCCTTGACCAAGGCACCTCTTTCGCCGGACGGGGGACGCTGAAAGCCGGCATACACGACACTGCACAAGGTGACTATCAGGAGACCCATAAGACATGCTCTGTACTTCATAAAACACCTCCTAAATTTAAAAAAGGTATGTAATTTCTTATTATACCTTTTTAAGCAAGGTGCTCAAAAAAAAATCGACAGGACTATTGAATAGTCTCGGATTAGATTTTTTTCAAAGCAATGGGAAACAATGCAACATGATTGAAAACAGACACTTAATGAAATACGCAATCCATTAGAAAAAAGAAAGAATTCATTTTTATTAAACGGGGGATTAGTTTTTTTGGGTTATCAAGCAAGATGAGCAGAGATGTTTTGCAGATGCCGGAAAGAGCGTTGCATTGTCGCCAATCAGTTCTTTTCGCAGAACACTATTTTAGAGTCTGATCTGAGATGCAACAAAAAAAGGACGGCCCAATTGATATTGAGCCGCCCTTCATAGTTCTGCATGTTTGCTGCTGTCTTACAGCGACAACGGGCTGATGGTGTCGCCGTACTTGGCCTGAGCCTCTGTGAGCCGTTGACGAATCGCCGCAAAGGTATCGTAAACGGCCTGCGGGGTGTCGCTGACTTTCTGACGATAGATTGCTTCAACCCGGTCAAACTTGGCCAGCAGGTTCGGGATACGGGTGGTAAACTGTTTCTCGTAAGCCGCCTGGGTGTAGTTGACATTCAATTTGCTCTTGAACATCGGAGCCAGATCCTCATACTTCGGTATCCAGCCGGTCGGCGTCTTAAGAGCCTCCACATCGCCATTGACCCGCAGTTCGGCCCACAGCAGCCAGATCATTTTGTCCAGCTTGCCGTTAAGGAATTTGCCGTTGTCATCCTGCAAAAAGTAATTGACTGAAAAGATTGCCGGTGGGTTGCTCACGCCCTTGGCAAAGTCCAGATTGTTCTGAATGTACCGCCCCAGCGGGATCGACACAAAATCCTGGTTGGCCATGATGTTGAACTTTCTGACGCCATGCTGGCCCAGTGTTGCCGCTGTCGTTTCCGATTCGATTGACGCGCCCTTGGCTATTATACCCTCGGCCCAGTTAAACGCCTGTTCGACCGGCACGAGCGTATCGCCGTCGCGGCCGCCGTAGATGATGCCGCCAACCGGTACGCCGTTGGGGTTGTCGGCTTCTTTGTCCAGGTTTGCCAGCGCCGAGAGCCGAATTGTATAGCGGGCGTTCTTGTGCGAGGCCGGGATATCTTTGCCGTCTTTATCCTTTTTACCTTTGTGCCATGGCCCGCTGAAGTTGATACCTTTGTCCGGCAGCTCCGATCCCATCCCGACCCAGTACGGTTTGCCTTCATTAATCAAGACGTTGCCGAAGATTACCTCACCCGGCGTATTCAGAGCCTCAAAGATCACCGGGTCGTCCTTGGTATTGACATCCTCGATAATCCCGAAAATTCCCTGCTCGACATTGGCGGTGTACATTTTGCCGTTGCGCTTCCGGAAATAGGCGATGTCGTCGCCGATGATTGTTTGCCCGGGCAGCATCGCTGTGCTGGTCTTGCCGCATGCGGACGGAAACGCACCTGCAAAATAAGTGATGCGACCTTTTGGTCCATTGGCCCCCATAATAAACATATGCTCGGCCAGCCATCCCTCTTTGGATGCCCGCTGGATTGCCAGCCGCAAGGCCAGCTTCTTAAGCCCTACCGTGTTGCCGGCGTACTGTGTGTTGACTGAATACACCATATCCTGCGTCAGATCGATATAAACTCGACGCTTTTCCCACTGGATGCTGCAGCCGTTTTCATCGGTTTGGCCTTCGCTGTGCAGGAACCGGAAAAACGATTCGCTTCCGTTGAGCCGTTTGAACTGTTCGTAGCCGGGCCGGTAGAGCAGGCTTTCGCTGTGGGCCACATACGGCGAATCCGTGATCTGGACGCATGAGATTGAAAACTCTGAATTTGTCGGACACAGGCACCAAAAGCAGATGAGCATTGTCCGCCCCTGCATACAGCCTTGCAGGAATGACCGTACTTCGCCCAGTCCTTGCTCGCGTTCGATGGAGTTGAGACTTTCGCCCAGTTCCATGCCCTTCGGGAGCAGATAGCGGGTGCTGAACGTATCGCGACCCTGATCGTTGGGGCCGTCAAAGTGATACGTATGCCCGTTGTTTGCCAGAGGTTTCTCGCCGCCGCCGTTGACTGCCCAAGCCCGGATCGCCGCCCTATCTTCGGCGCTGTCCGTAAACACCACTGCCTTTTCCGGCTGCGTCAGTTCGATCGCGTCGGCCACAAAGGCGTTCAGTTTGGCATTCTTCAACGCCAGAAGCTTTTCAAGGTTCACCTTGTCGAGTTTACTCTGCAACAGGTTTTGTATCTCTGCCAATGTTGTCCCTTCCCGTATCTTGGGGTTTGCATTAGTTGTGCATGTTTCACAAAAAATACACACAAAATCTGCGAGATTGTAAAAACGCAG
>JAFGQP010000270.1 GCA_016935635.1 Sedimentisphaerales bacterium | reverse complement strand
TCAGGAATCGACGCTTCTATGTATTTCAAGTTCAAAACCGATACGACTGATATATCGCAGATTTTTGACTCCTCGGTTGTGGATGCTGCCAAATTTCAAAACGGATTCACACTAAATACTATAAAAAACGTAAAATGGTGGGATGTTAAAAACAAAGACTTGCTGGGCGGTCAGGTGTCATTGCCAAACGCTAAATACATGAATGTAGGGATCGAAAAAACAGAAAAAGGATATACAGTTTATATTATGTGGTTTGAAACGTAATCCAGACTGACAAAGCACTATCACAACTATTATATATGATTGCACTGCAAATAATCAATCCGCACTGGATTAAAGGAAGCAAAGATGACCCGGATGACCAGTGTTCTCATGGCGCCATCCTGTTTTCTGTAGATTCTGCGGTATATATAAGTCCTGCCGATGGCGACTGGACCACCAGTGCCGCAGGCCTGTTCCTGCTCCGTACCATAGATTCCGACCACACGCCGGAAAATTCTGTGGCAGAGAATAATTTTCTTATACCCTGCTGCGGTCATTGTGTATGGCCCACTGAAAACCAGCGATTTACCTGTTCAATCATGGGATGCAATACCGGCATCAATCCGGAATTACACCACAGCGACGGAAAAGTGCATCTGAAGCTGCATGAAAAAGAATCCATCGTCGAACTAAAAGAGTGGGTGCTCGCAGTGCTGGGCTTCATTCAACAGGTCGAATCTTTTTATGAAAACTGCACCCCAAAAGCTGCAATCCAAGACGACCTCGACCGCCAGGGATGGAGCGCCTTCTGGCAGGAATGGCAGCAACGGAAAAAACAAGCGGAAGAAGTAACAAAATAGCCGCAGGCCCCCAACCCTGTTAAGCTGGGCAATTGTCTTTTTTGTCCACCCTGGCCGACAGCTCCGGCAGTAATTCCGGGTGGTCAAGCTGTTCCAGCGTCTGGCGGATAAATTCCTTCCAGTGCGGCAGACGGTGTGTCCGCCGCTGTAAGATAATATTCCGCAAGGTCTTATAGCTCATACACCACATCCGCGTCTGCAAGAACCCTTCCGGCAGCCGTTTTTTGACCGCAATCAAATCATTAGTCTTTGCCGCCTCATAAATCCATCGAAGCGTCTCGGGCGAGCAGCTTTCCGGCTCAAAATTATCCTTCAAAAACTTCTGAACCGCTTTCTCATCATGGATATCAATATTCAGCAATTCCTGGGTCAGCGTGTGCATCGTGCTTTCGGACTGCTTGGTCGAAATCCGGAACGTGTCGGCCTCCTGCCAGAAATATCGCGGCCCGCACACATCCAGCCACACCACAATGCTTTCCAGAAACTTATTATGCCCGCCGTCCTTGTCGGCCAGCTTTTCGGCCACCACCGACATCTTATCCGGACACTGTTTTTTATTATGCGCAAGCCCGATCAGCGCCGGCTTATACCCCGCTTCTTGAACTTTTTTTACATTCAAATATATACTATCCATTAACTCTCCTTTGGGCCGTCAATCAAACAACAGACCCAACACTGTAAAAACTTGCCTCGAAAAGTCAAAAACAAAATCCTGCCAGCCTCCGAATGCCCATCAAAGACGATGCAAAAAGAGTTAAATTCCGGCCTTGTGGAAACCTTTCGTATGCAGTATGATACTGGATTATGCGAATGCCTCTAACAAAGTATGGTTTACCGCAAGTCGTGGTGATTCCGCTGGCTCTGGCCGCGGCAATGGTCATCTATTGGCTGATTGCCAGATATTGTTTTGCCTCATCCATCTGGCAAAGCAAAGGCCTGACCATCGCCTGCGTCTGGCTGCCCGAACTCATCCTCTTTGTTGTGCTGGCATGGGCATTATCGTTCTTTCGCGATCCCTACCGCGTCATTCCGGTTGACCCAAAAGTGATGCTCTCCCCGGCGGATGGAACCATTACGGATATAGAAATCGTAGAAAATGATCCCGCGTTCCCCCATAAGGCGATGCGAATCGGCATCTTTTTAAGCATTTTCAACGTCCATATCAACCGCGCCCCGTGTGCGGTCCGCGTGGGCCAAATCAAATACAAGCCCGGCCAATTTAAAAACGCCATGAGCCCCGCCAGCGGCCGCGTCAACGAATCCAATGATGTGCAGATGACCCGGCTGGACGACCCCAAAGATGAAATCATGGTCCGCCAGATTTCCGGCGCCATCGCCCGCCGCATCGTCTGTGAACCCAAAACCGGCGACTCCCTCACCCAGGGTCAGCAATTCGGCATGCTCAAATTCGGCTCGCGTACGGAACTCTACGTCCCCATCCGAGACAACGTTAAATGCCAGGTCCAACTCGGCGACAAAGTCCGTGCCGGCCTGACGGTAATGGTAAAATACGAATGAACGGAAGCGAACAACCCAGAAAAAAACGGTTTTTCTTTCGCCGCAACCGACCCCGACGTCTGCAATACATCACCCTGCTGCCCTCGCTGGTCACGTTGATTAACGGCGTCTGCGGTTTCGCCGCCATCGGCATGGCCGCCAAAGGTTCCGAATACTTTACTGCCGCAGGTCTTATGCTCTACGCTGCAATGATTGCCGATATGCTCGACGGCCGGTTGGCCCGCATGAGCCATTCCACCTCCAGCTTCGGAGGACAGCTCGACAGCCTCTGCGATATGCTCAGCTTCGGCGCTGCACCGGCTTTTTTAAGCTTTAAGCTGCTGATGGGCACCCTGCCTATCATTCTAACTCCATCCATCAAGCTGATGGGCGATTTCGTCGAACGCCTTATCTGGCTGGCTGCTGCCGTGTATCTGTGCTGCGCCGCAGTTCGCTTGGCCCGTTTCAACGTCGAAAATGTCGAAGATGAAACCGCTCACATGAGCTTTTCGGGCCTGCCGACACCTGCCGCCGCCGGAGTCCTGGCCAGCCTGATTATCCTCTATCAGCATCTGATCAATGACGCCGCCAGTGACACCGTTCTTTTCGAAGCGGGGCGATGGCTGATTATCCACACGCTGCCCTTCATCACCATCGGCCTGGCCGCTCTCATGGTCAGCCGGGTTCGATACCCGCATGTGGTCAACCAGTACCTCCGCGGCAAAAAACCCATCACCCATCTGGTCTGGGCAGGCGTGTTATCCGGCATGATTTTCCTGTGCGGCCTGCAGGTAGCTATGGCCATTGCTTTTGTCGGATTCGCCTCCACCGGGTTTGTCCGCTGGCTGTGGTATCATACCTTCATCGGCAGGCTCTTCGGGCGAAAAATTCAGCACTCCCTCGGCTCGCATCAGCATACGGTATGACCCCTCCGGCAGCTCCATCTTTCCCGCAGAGCACCCCGGCGGATTGCTCTGTTTATATTCATATCCCGTTCTGCACCCGCAAGTGCCGCTATTGCGCCTTCTATTCGATTACCGCTGACAGACAACAGCAGCAGGATTATCTGAATGCTGTCCGTCGAGAATTGGAGATGTATCGGTCCTGTCCCCCTTTTTCTACCATCTTTCTCGGCGGCGGCTCACCGTCGGCCATACAGCGTGACTTATTATACAGCCTGCTCGACTGGATTGCCCCACATGCCCAGCCAGGCGCGGAAATGACCGTCGAAGTCAATCCCCGCCAGACTGATGCGGAATTCTTTGACCAAATCCGCCGGCGCGGTATCAACCGCATCTCCATCGGCGCCCAGTCTTTCAACCCTGAAGAACTGACATTTCTGGGACGAATCCATGATGTGCAGGATATCATTCAATGCGTCCACGACGCCCGCACCGCTGGATTCGACAATATCGGGCTGGATTTAATCTTCGCCATCCCCGGCTCAACCTTATCCGACTGGAAAGACTCGCTGGAGGAGGCCATCGCCCTCCGGCCCCGTCACATCTCCGCCTACAGCCTGACCTACGAAGGCGACACGCCGCTGGTACGCGAGACCGCCGCCGGCCGAATCAAGCCTGTCAGCGATGAACTCGACCGCCGTATGTACGATCTGACCATCGACACCCTTGCCGCGGCAGGCTTTGAGCAATATGAAATCTCCAACTTCGCCCGCCCGAGCTTCGAATGCCGCCACAACCTCCGCTACTGGAAAAACCGGCCTTACATCGGTCTTGGCCCCGCCGCGGCAGGCTGGTTCCGGGGCAAGCGGACCGAGAATGTCCCCGACCTGCAGCAGTATATTGCTGCCATAGAACGCCGTCAATTTGCCTATGAAAGCGAGCACGCACCGACTCCCGAAGAATTTGCCTGTGAAACAGCCGTTTTAAACCTTCGCACCCGTACCGGCATAGAACCAGTGGAATTTCAGC
>JAFGQP010000034.1 GCA_016935635.1 Sedimentisphaerales bacterium | reverse complement strand
TTGGTGAGTCAATGATAACCGTGTACATCGCCGGTGGGTTTTTTGCCGGATTGTTGCCGTTGAGGATGACTTCGCCTGCTTCATACTTCTTTTTGAAGAGTTTAAGACGGCAATTGCCGGGAATTTCGATGAAGTCCCCTGTCTGAGCGTACGATTGGAGCCATGCCGGAATGACTTTTGCCCGCTCATTGTATCCGACATAGACATCAGCTGCATATTCAAGAGTCAACTTGAACAACGGGGAAGCGGCATCCGAATATTTGTCCTCCATTGACACGAGAATATAATCTTTGCCTTTCAGAGAAGCTGGCATGCTGCCAAGACGGTCCTTCCGGTCGGAGGCCCACAACGCACCTTCTTTGAAGCCGCCTTTAACCAATTGACAATTGCGAGGAGCCTGCCAGTCTGTGACCGGGAAGAAGGATGGATCAAATGCGGAGGTTTTTTGTCGATGTTCAAGGAGAAGAATGCGTCCACCGGGTTTGAGGGCGGGCAGAATCGACTCCATCGTCGATGTGGAGACGGGTCCGATAATGACTGTGTCCGCCTTCTCGGACCGCTCGTTCCATGAACTGACGGTAAAACCACAATTGCGAAGTTGGCTTTTCAAGTCATCCGAGCATCCGTCGACCAACACGATTTGGGACGTGGACGCAAGCCACGCATCCGAAACAATTTCAACGGCATAGGTGTTTTCAGAAAGTCGCTCCGATCCTGAATACAGGGAGAAATGGATCGTAAAAGGTTCCCTCAGTTTTTTCAGCGAAGCGGAATCGGGCATAAAGATATCCAATGGATATTTTTTGACGCCATAGTAGTCCACTTGGCCAAGCGGCTTTTCGACACTGCTGACAGCCTGGCCGTCGCGGTTTAGCGTTTCAACTTTTAACCGCAGGTCCGAAATATCCCGGAAATGAATATCGTCATTGACGACATAGAGATGGGACCGGACTTCCTGCCCGGCGTAGAAAACATATTGCGTATTTTCCCAAGCGGCCAGCACGGGTTCAAACGCCTGTTTAACACCATGCCAGACTGGAAATGGCTTCCATTCGGCCGGGGTCCTCGATAGGACATGCTGAATCCAGGTTACGTTGCTGAAAAGCATCACACCGGCGGTGGGTACGTCCTTGCGCTGGTATCGCAGTTTTTCAGCCTTGAGTTTGCCCTCCATGGCCACGTGCTGACTGAAGTATTTCGGATCCCCGTGGACTCCCAGTTCTCCGACCCACGGGTGGGCTGAGTACCGTTTGATATAGGCGGGATGCACACCGCCGGTATCGGTATTTTGGTAAGGGACCGCGCATTCCTGGTTAATAAAGGCCCGGTCGCCCGAGAGGACCAGTCCGCGCCTTGGTACGTTGTACTGGTTTACAAAGGAAGACGCCTCGTACCATCCCCAATAGGCGTGTACGTCTTCGATATCGGCAATGCCCTGGTGGTCCGGGTCCCCGGAGGTCTGAAAGATCGGGCGGGTCGGATCGAGTTTTCTAACCGCCTCAATAATATCCTTAAAGATCGCCAGTTTCTCAGGATTTTCGTGGTCCCCCTGAAGCCCTTCGTTTGAAATGCAGTAGAAAAGTATGCTCGGGTGATTGCGGTACTGACGCACGGATTCGAGCTGCTCCTGTTTCCAGTGTTCCAGGATCGCCGGCGACGGAGGAGGCGTTTTGCTCATCAGGGCCCAGGGGCGAACCCCTTCACAGCTGACGCCGATCCCGATCTCGTCGCAAAGCCCAAACCAGAGTCTATTAAACGGATTGCCATGAGAGCGGGTGATGACGGTGTTACCCTCTTTCATTTTTTCCAAAAAGCCACGTGCCACGGCGGCATCATTTGGCTTATAGCCGTAGGGAGGCATGTCCGCCCCTCGGCACCAGTAGGGTTTGCCATTCAGATAGATCCGTTTTCCCTTGACCTGAACGATTCTGTACCCGACCTGTTCTTCCCAGCGGTCAAGCAGTTGTCCTTTATCCGAAAGCCATTTGACTTCGAGCCGATACAGAACCGGGGTATCCGGCGTCCACCATTCGGGCGTCAGGCCGGTTTTGTCCAACTGAATTGCCTGATGCGCACCGGGGGCAATCGACAGCCGCTGGGTTTTGTCTTCACAAAGGACCTGCTGATTTTGCGAATGGACGAGAGAATAAAGAAGTTGACCTTCCCGCGGGGCAGTGCCTGGATTTTCAATGTCGATCTCCAGCCGGTGCCCATCCAGCAACGGCACAAAAAAGACATCCCTGATTCGTGGCCCGGGCTCGGACACTTTGAGGGTAACCGGCTGCCAGATTCCCATGAATCTGGCCCGGGGCCCCCTGCCGAAGCCGCCGAACATTCCGCAGTTGAGGGACGTGAGCATATCCCGCGTTACAGGGACGGTCACTGCCACCGAGACCACCTGCCCGGCATCAGCCGGCGCCTGAACGCCTCTCTGCACGTAGACAAGGATTGTGTTTGCCTGTCCCCAATTCAGGACAGGAGATAAGTCACAATCGAATTGGCCGAACATACCGAGGTGACTTCCGACATATCGTCCGTTGCAATAGACGCGGGACACCATCGCAATCCCTTCAAATGAAACGATTACATTCGGCTTTGGACCTATGATTTCAGGCAGATTTATTTCCTTCAGGTACCAGCCGGACTGGACTTTCTCCGCATCAAAGGGGAATGCCGCGATTCTCGCCTGCTCCTGCTTTTCATATTCACGCGACACATCACCCAGCCACCACTTGATGGGATTATGAAATTGCGGGACTTCTACCGAATACCATGAGTTAACAGTGGTTGATAAGTCCTTCAATATCTCAACCGCTTTTTCATCAATTTTCTTTTCTTGATTACTCTCGGGTAAAAACCGATTCTCGGCGGGCACGAATTGCCAAAAGCCATTTAATGATATTTTTTGAGGCTTGCAGTCTTCAATGGTTATGGATTCAGCGAACACAGTAGAAATACAGCACACTGCCAAGAAGAGAAAACTAATACACTGCCTCATAATGTGGCATGAACCGAGCTTTGTCATGAACTTCGACTTAGCTATTAATCGATTAACAATTTTCATCATTGTCCTTAATGTAATCATTAAAAATCCTGTCTGAAAGCATTTATTCTGAATAATATACCCCTGTATTATCGGGATACCATTTATTCAGGCTTAGGCCTTTATAGTGCATCGGAGCCAGCACCCTTTTTCTGACAAAATATTATGATAATATACCATTTTTTACGCATTCGTTATCAAAAATAAGCTCGACAACAGACTGTAACGCCCGTTGATTCACAGCGGCAAAATAAAAGAACTCACTTGCCTTCTTTCAAAAGAAGTCCGCAATAAATGAGCCACTCTTCCTTCGCGACCCCTTTCCTGCTGATATGCCCGTAGGTGTTCTTGTAAGCCTCTTCGGGCCATGCCCGGATTGCCAGAGGCAACAGGTGGCGTACTATCCCGGCCGGCTGACTTATCAGGTCCTTAATCTGCGGGTAAGGCCATTTCTCAGGTTCATAACAATACGGAATCAGAAAATCCAGCCCCTTACGGATGCTTTGCCCATCGGGCCCTTCGTAATTCCACAGGTCGATACCGACATGCTCCGCCAGCCGGGCCGCGATAAAAAAGGAGTTGAGTGCCTTGATCGAATATGAAAAAGACAGCGTCCGCTCCAGTTCGTGCGGAAGCCGCCCGTCGGGTTCAATCTGTGAATCGATTCGTCCTTTTGTCAGTTGGTTAATCTGATCCCTGGCCTGTGCGAGCTGATCCGTGTAAAGTGCCAAGGCGATCACAAGACAATCCATCCCGATCGCGATATTGTTATGGCCCGGCTGTCGCTGGTAAACCGCCATGAATTCATCCTGCGTGATCCAGTCCAGAAATTCTCTGCACCATGTTTTTAACTGTTCCTGATCCCGCGCGGTCCAGCAACCCGAATCGTCCAGCATCCCGACGGCATCGGGAAGAAAACACAGGGATTCGGCCTCCACGATTCCCACCGCCCGGCCCTCGGTGCGGCCTGGGATTCCCTGCGCATAACGCATGTGGGGATTCATGCGGGTACGGCCAGTCGACGAAGTTGCTCGTGATGCCCGCCGACGAGGCCGCCTGGATGCCGTCAATGTACACCTTTACCTGGCCCTGACTCTGCCAGGTTGCCGCTACATGATGCCAGCCGCTGGCGACCAGGTTCACCGTACCGCCCGTAGGAGTCACCGCCTGCCCCGTTTCATTGCGAATAAACATCTGGGCCTGCGTATCCGTGTACTTGTACAAGGCAAATCCGGT
This sequence comes from Sedimentisphaerales bacterium, assembly GCA_016935635.1. Classification (GTDB taxonomy): domain Bacteria; phylum Planctomycetota; class Phycisphaerae; order Sedimentisphaerales; family Anaerohalosphaeraceae; genus Anaeroglomus. The sequence continues at coordinate 3,127 of JAFGQP010000034.1, read as the reverse complement.
CTTGCCGGCTTCGCCTAATCCGCACATCAGGACACTCCTGTCGGCCTGTGTCGGCTTAACCCACATGCTGATCGTCCCGGCAGCCATCCCGCCGCCCAGGCCCGCCTTCGGGTATGCCACTGCCGGCAACTCCACATACTGATGCTGGCTGGCATCCAAAACCAAAGCGCTGGTCCCGCCAGTCACGCCGCCAGCAAACGACGAACCGTTGGGGTCCGTACCGTGATTGCCATTGCCGCTGGAATCTTCGAGCGTGTTCTCAAACGCATAATAGGCCACCAGACGCTTGACTTCCAGACCCGCCGGGGCCGAATACACCCCGCCGGCAGTATTGCTGACCTTGCAGTAATAATACTTCTCATTAGCTGCTTGAACATTGGACAGTGTCAGGACGGCCAGTGAACCAGGCCCCTGGACCGATATATCGTCGGTCAGGGTGTTATTAGCGTTATCCGCCGAACTGAACCACTCATAGCTTATTGCCACTTGAAACCCGTTATGTCTTGCAGAGTTTGTTGCGTCAGTTGGATGTCATCTGTAGTGAAATTGAACAGATAGAGAAACGCATCGAAACCTCTTTTGGCACGAATGAACACATCCAACTCTTGATGACGCTGCCTGGAGTCGGCTTTATACTGGCCGTGGTTATTTGGCTGGAAATAGGCGATGTGAGCCGTTTTCCCAGTCCACAGCGTTTGGCATCTTATTGCGGAACTGTGCCGCGCATTCATGCAAGTGGTGATAAGGTTCGATTTGGCAAACTCCGACCCGATACCAACCATTATTTGAAGTGGGCATTCTCTGAAGCGGCCAATTCAATTGCGGTTAATCGCCGGCATTGGCCGCATCGCCATGTGTGTCAGTTGTATGACCGCATTCGACATAAAAAAGGCCATGCCAAAGCGGTTGGTGCGGTATCCAGGCATCTTGCCGAGGCCAGTTACTGCATGCTGAACAAAAAGGAATCTTATCAAGAACGTGGCGTGAAAAATGTTTCGCTAACTGCGGTATGAGCGCGTTTCGGTCATGTCTGCCTTCACAGACGCAAACTGATTGCGAGATACCTGCAGAAGATCCTCATATCACACAGATGATGAAGAGATGACTTTGGCGAATCGGCCAATAGAGATTTTGCGAGACAAAAAATAGGATTTATCGCTTTTGTGGCACCAGCATATCAGTGGGCGGCACCATGATCGATACCGCCCCATGCTGTATGCCGCCATTTGGGCGCTCGGGTCGCTTCCCAGCGTGACCCTATCCTCCCGAACGGCGAAAGGATTATATCAATGAATCAGTAAAAAGAAAATATGTAAATATGCTTGACAGTGAATGCACTTTCAGAGATGACCGATTCGCGGAAAAATGCTGATGATAATCATCAAACAAAAACAGCCTCGAATGCCGATAAGTATTGTGTCCAGCAGTACTTATTCGTATGGAGGCTGCATGATTATTATTAGTCAAGTGCCGCAAAAAATCAAGCGTTTTTTCAAACCTGCCAAAAATCAGGTTTCCGAGCATGTTTTTGGCTATTTCTGGTCGATGTTCCTGGTACTGTGTCTCGGCCACGTCAGCACAATTGACCGGCTGGTCAAGCGGCTGCGAAACAGCTCACGTCGTACCGATCGCGGTTAATTCCTCTGGTGAAGCGACTGGAACGAATCGGCAGTCATGCAGGAAATCGCCCTGGATATCATCAAAAGCATCCTGACACGCAAAGACAAAGACCTTTTTTTCATTATTGACGACACCCAGACTCTGAAACGAGCCAAAAAGATGGAAGCCGTCAGCAAACTGTTTCATCATGCCAGCGGCAAATACGGTACCGGCCATACCATCCTGAAGGTCTGTTTGCATTATCGCGGGGTCACTGTGCCCTGGGGTTCGTGGGTCTATATCAAACGAGATCAGGCCAACCCCCTGGACCGGGATTTCAAAAAGCTGACCGAACTAGCCGTGGGGGCAATCCGAATGGCCATTCTGCCTGGTCGATAGTGCCTATGCCTGCCTGACCCACCCGGGCATTGAAGTTCAGCGTGCACAAGGCCAAACTAAAACAAATAAAGTGCTGCGTCTTGAACCGATCAGCAAGCTCAAAGAATCCATGCACCAGATAGTCTGGCAGGAGAACGTCAAAGATGTTGTCATGTATAGTCATGAAAAACCTGTTATCCGCCGTCTGGAAAAACTCCTGGCGGCTTATAATCAATCAGTTTGAGTTGCTTTGTAATAATAACATTTTTTTGTCTCGATTTCTTTTAGCTCTTCAATTATTGCAGGCACGATTCCAGCCAAACGATTGCCAGTTTATCAAGGTCAGCGATATCAACCTGTCCATCGCCGGTTAAGTCGCCCATTACAGGTATCGTCTCGGTCTGCCACTCTGCCGCAATATAGGCGAACTCGATAAAATTTATCATCCCATCCGAGTTCATATCGACTTCACATATATGCTGATTCGATTGAGAGTAAACCATATCGTCCAAACGATAGTTCTGCTGATGGTTTCCCGTTCCGCCTACTAACCTTACAAAGGTAAAGGGTGTATCCGAGATGAATCCCCAAAATTCACCGTCATAACTATTGGAAATGAATCCCACATAAGGGGACAAGTCGTCGATGTAAATCAACAAATAGTTTCCAGAACCGCCGGGCCCGCCTAACGTCCAATTTCCCCCATATCCGATAATTTCAGAGGCAAAACTCCATGTGGTTTCCGGCTCATTCTGACTGGTAGATGCCAAGACATCCTGATAGCACTCCTCCGCAGGGTTGATATGGCCGGATTCGGTTGATACGAAACTTACTCCGTTATTCAATTGGTCATCAGAAAAATCTTCCGTCACAAATGATCCGCTCAATGCAGTTTCCCAGTCAGTCTTGTTAGTGTAAACCGTTATCACTGCCCCACTTGCTGGAGTTATCGAGGACATTGTAATGATGATTGCAATCCCAAAAAGCAGTAAATTGTACATAAATCACCTTTTTCTTTCCTTGATAATTGGTAAACTTTTCCAAAAGTGTACTTCCCTACGGATATCTTCATACTAAACTCCTGAAATTTGTTGTCGCAGATTAAGGTGCCTTAAACCTCAAAACGTTTCGTTAATTTGTTTTTCTAATA
>JAFGQP010000269.1 GCA_016935635.1 Sedimentisphaerales bacterium | reverse complement strand
TCATGAAAATGATGACCCGACGAATCTCGTCCTGAACCGGACGATTCTTGCCTCATCAATTTTATGGCTTTCCGCAACAGAAACTAGTTATGCGATTTTCGATAAATTCAATATGAATATTTCCATTCTGGACCGGCGTACGTTGTTAATTGTCCCTTAATCTCGTGCTACGGTCTTTAAAACAACCGGACCAACCAGCCCGGACGGCTGAAGCGCTTCACCCTCTTTAATATCGCTGACCAGCAGCCAGGTCTTGCGCTGAGCCTGCGGCAGGATGCATTCTTTCACCAGGTAATTTCGCCACAGATTAACCGTCTCAACTTGAAGCACATTCCTGCCTGGCTGAACCAGATGGGTTACAGGGAGCACATACGGAGCCATCCAGACGCCGCCGGCGGGCTTTCCATTGACGCTCACCTGAGCCATGACATGCACCTGGCCCAGATCGATATATATATCCTTATCTTGCGGAACCGAGCCAAGGTCAAACTCGACCGAATAAACCGCTGTTCCGGAATAGTATTTGATAGAATCTTTTTCGCTTTTGGACCAGTCCGTCAGCGCATCCAGCGTTAGCTTCTCATCTACTCCAATCACCGGGTTTTTAAACTCAACTGCCCACGGTCCATCAATCGTCTTCCACGCGTTCAATCGAGGATCATTGCCTGCATAGGCCGGGGAAACCGCCGACGCCGATTCATTCGTAAATACGATAAACCGGCTCTGGCCCGGCTCTAATGCCATCGGAACAGTCGTGCCCTGCTGCGTCTGGCTGTAGTCACTGAGCCAGCGAATCTCGCCGGTGAGGGTATTCCAGGCCTGCGGCTTGAGCCCGCTGACCCGGAACACAGGCCGGATCTCAATCCGCTTATCCGACTGGTTCGTCAGGAAATAAATATCCCTGCCCGGCATCGTGCGATGGGTCCAGAGGACTGGCATATCGGGCAGATCGACATCCCTGGCAACACCGAGTTCATCAAGCACCGTCTGAAGCTCCATACCGTTGAATATGTGTCCTTTCCCATATGGTCGCGACAGTTTGCCGGTGGAATAATCCGCTCCCCATATCCGCGAGGCCACATCCTGGACCTGTCGGTCGCACTGCGGATAGTTTTGCAGGCTGGGTGACTGGACCGGCCTGGGGCCATAGACAGCCCCGCCCTGTCGGATAAGCTGTTCGAGCTTTTGAATAACGGCCGGACGCATCGTATCCAGCGGCGGCAGGACCATCAGCCGATAGGCCGCCCCGCCAGGCAGAACCAGCCGGCCGTCCCTGACCTGCATATCCCGAACAATGACCTCGGCGTTGATATAATCATACGAGTATCCCTGCGGCAACTCCGGCTGCCGCACCCCTGTCATCTTCGGCGCGTTCTCGCTGATGAAATAACACACATCCGCCGCGTAGGAACCCTGCTGGAGCAGATGCTGACACCGGCGGACATAATCCATCCAGTGCTTTGACTGCTTGAACCATGTATTGTGGCGGTTAAACTCCGTGGCGAACCATGCGTTGATGCCGGGAACCCTGGCCTCATCCGGCTGCTGGATGTAAAGGTGCAGAACAAACTGGTTGACCCCCTCGGTAAAACTCCAATCACCCCGTGTCTTGAGTCGAGCCGGGTGTCGCAGGTAAACCTGATTGGCACTGGTAAAGGCCTCTGCAAAGCAAATCGTTTTCCCGTAGGTATGAACGCACGACGAAGCCGCCTTGCATTCAATATCGCCCAGTGTGCCTTCATTCCAGAATTCGCCCGACACCAGATCGGACTGACCGCCGTACATCAGGAATTCTGACGGAAAACCCCAATGACCATAATTCTCCAGCCATACCTGCAGATTGTGCTGGCCGCAAATCCTGCGCAATCCGCCCACGTATTCATAAGCCACATCATCTGCAATGGCTCTTCGCAGATCCCACAGGAATCGATTTGACTCTGTCACACTGCCAACTATCTGTCCGGAAAGGACCGGCAGCCATGGTTTGGGATTATACCCGTATCGCTCTTCAAACCGTTTTTCAAAGCCGTCCGTCCAGTTCTGAGAACCCATTTCATAACTGTCGGCAATGACATATTTCAGGGCTGACCGGTTCTCGGCCGGGATTTTATCCAGTAATTTGCCCACATACTGCTTAAAATGATACCCGGCCAGCGCCGCGCTGGCCTTGTCAATCTCATACCCTTTTCCCTGCGGGGCTGCGGGTGCATTTTTCGTTCCAGTGGGGGTCATCCCTATCCGCATGATGGTCCATTTTCCCTCAGGTGCCTGCCAGTTCAGCCGGCCCTGCCTGTCCATCTTGGTACTGATATCCATAACCTTTTCAGCCGGCACACCCTGGTTCCCTGCAACGGCTGGCTGCTCTTCCCAAAGATAACTGCCCCACATCGGCAATGGTGTGGGATGCATTTTCCCAAGCTGCTTTTCGATGTATTTTTCCAAAACGGCACGCTCGGTAATTTCAATTTCCGTAAAGCCTGAATTTCGTCCCTCAATATGCGAGCAAACCAGCCTGAACCGGCTGGCTTTTGTTTCCGGCAATCCAATCGCCACCGGGCCGGTCGGAATCGGTCCCACATTCACATCGTGTTTGCTTCGGTCATATACAAAAGCTTTGAGCAGCATCTCTTTTCCATCGACGTCAGCATACAGTCTGCATTCGGTCTTTAGATTCCGATTGACAGGATAGAGAATGATGCTGCGGGCGGTGATGGGCGTTTTAGCCTCGAATGTGAGGCTAAATTCGCTGGCATTTGCCGGATCAATCAGGGCCTCGGTAGCCGGGTCACCATCAATCCAGTTTTGGGCATTCTTAACTGCGGGAGTTGTCTGAATAACCGTATTCTCCCGGTTCAGGGTCTTAAGATTCTCAAAAGCAGGAAAAGCCAGTACGCAGACATCCTGGAATTCCTCCGCAGGCTTGGCCAATTCCCGGGATATGGTCCCAGGCCCTTCAACCGTTACTTGTGAATAAACCAGGTACCGCATAGCCATTTCCGGCCGGACCCAGGGACCACCAGACTGACTCCAACCCGGACAATTAAAAACGCCGATATCCACACCAAGCCGTTTGCCCTCATTGACTGCATGCACCATACAGTCCCACCACAGGTCGCTGAACAGCGGCACTTTTCCATCTTGTTCCGCGGGATTGATATTGCCGATAAAGGCCGTGCCGATCCCCACCTCCTTCATCGCCGCCAGGTCACGCGAAATTCCCTCTTTTGAAATATCATCATTAATCCAGTACCAGTAGCACCAGAGATGATTTTTTGCGACCGGGTTTTTAAATTCGTTAACAAGGGTCTCATACGGCATCCCGACAGGCCCCGACATGTATTGAGTCACACCAAGAGCCGGAAAAACAGCAAGCCATACAAGCATTACCTTTACATTTCGCATCGTCTGAGTCCTTTCCTTGTAAAATCGGCTCCATAGAACAGGTTTTTTAATGTTCGATTATTGTATCGACAATCATGGTATTATAAACATAAAAACTCGGATAATTACCC
>JAFGQP010000268.1 GCA_016935635.1 Sedimentisphaerales bacterium | reverse complement strand
TTCTGAGCAAATTCATTGAAAAAGGTAATGTTGCCGTTGGTGTCTATACGCAGAATAATACAATCGGCATTCTCCACAAGCTGGCGGTATTTATCTTCGCTTTCATGCAGTATTTTTTCAGCATGCTTGAGCCGTGCGGTTATTTCACCTAATTTTTTCGTTTGGCCCTTCACTTTTCTGTCCGGAATCAGACAATTTCCACCTTATTATGCTTTTAAAACCGAGATTCATTATGCCGCGAACAGAATTCTTTTTCAATCTTTTTTTTACGTGATTATGCACAAGCCGGTTGATGCAGATATCATTAACATTTCTTTTCGTTTCCGAGATTTTCATTGAACGCCATACCATTTCTCATTTTCTGAATTTTGATGTTGGCGGTACTGACACGCTCTATTACGAGTATTCGTGTAAGGGATTCTGCCGACAAAGAAGTCGTCCATTTGGCCTACACGAGAATCAGGTGCTGCACTGATTTACACAGCCGCCATTGTTGCGTATGATAGTATTTAGAGTAAGGCAGGATGAAACACCTCGATGCTAATCTTACTGCCCACGATGGAAATCCGAAAGAAAGGACTCTACGATGAGTAAGAACAAGAATAAAATGAAACCCCCGCAGGTATTCGCCGCTCCGCAGCCGAAACCGGCGCCCCTATCAGGTTCTCAGCAGCCGAAAACAGCGCAAATATCAGCACCCCAGCCTATCCATGACATTCCGCATCCCGGACCGGTCGCATCCACCACCCCAACTCACGACGACATCGCCAGGCGGGCTTATCAAATTTACGTCGAAAAGGGATGTCCGCAAGACCAAAGCAACCAAATCTGGCAGCAAGCTGAGCAGGAATGTCTTCATCGGGGTCTGACAAAATTATTGTCAAAATAATTCAGAGATATATTGTCCGTCCGGCTTTCGTGTGTTTCACAAGGCTGGCATAAATAAGGAAATTGCCTGCATCAAATAAGATATTTCCCAATTACGTCTTTCCTGTCAAGTGTGTATGCTACTTGTAATGATCTCAATCATTCAAATCAAGATTGAGAAAAAAAAGACAGACAGTCGCTATAAATCTTTTAATTTCAGGAGTAGAAAACATGTTAGCTAAAATAGAATGGAACACTCTGGTTCTTGACCCGGTCCGTGAGATGCTGACCCAGATCATGGCCTACCTGCCTGTGTTGCTGGGTGCATTGATTATTTTCATCATCGGCTGGCTCGTGGCCAAGGCCATCAAACGAGTCGTGGAATGGCTGCTTACGACGATACGCTTCGAAATACTGGCAGATAAGGCAGGGATATCCGAAGTGCTTCGAAAAGGCAATTTAAAAATGACCGTCAGCCAGGTCGTTAGCGGTCTGGTGTATTGGCTGATTATGATTATGGTGCTGGTCATGGTTGTCAATGCCCTGGGGCTGCCCAAGGCCTCGGATATTCTGGCAAGCTTATTCGCTTATATTCCCAAGGTTATCGGCGCGTTGTTTGTACTGATCGTGGCGATGTTTCTGGCCAACTTTGTATCCGGAATTGTCCGTACCGCCGCAGGCAACGCCAATTTACCCGGGCCGGAGATATTGGCCGGGATAAGCCGATGGGCCATCATTATTTTTGCAGTCACGATTTCTCTGGGCGAGCTTGGCATTGGAACACTGCTGGTCACGACTACGTTCAATATTATCCTTGGCGGAGTCTGCCTGGGGCTGGCACTTGCATTTGGTTTAGGCGGCAAGGATGCTGCTGCAAGGTATCTTGAAGAATTAAGACAAAAACGCTCTCCGAAATAAAAACGATGAACCGTCGAGCTGCCCAGGCTCTGTAAAACGGTTCCGAATAGACATGAAAATGAGGTTGGGATTTGGACCGTCAGGCGGCATGGCCGTATGCGACCAGCGCTCAACCCCGAAATTGAAAGGATATTATTATGCTTTACACTGTAGCTGTTATTTTGGTCGTGTTATGGCTTTTAGGACTGGTCTCGTCTTACACCTTTGGCGGTTTGATCCATATTCTTCTGGCAATCGCCATCGTAGCCATCTTGTTTAGACTGATCAGCGGACGAAAACTGCTGTGACCCTTTATGGTCATATTTAAAAATACAAAGGAAACTTCTATGTCAACGAATAAACTTATTGCACTGGTAATTCTTGCCATGGGCATCGCTCTGGTAATCTATGGTATTTCCGCGTCAGAGTCATTCAGTTCGGATGTGTCCCGCTTTTTCACCGGTTCTCCTACCGATAAGTCGATCTGGCTGCTGATCGGCGGGGTTGTTGCGGTTGTAATCGGACTGTTTGGCCTGTTACGCGGTCAAAGGGATTAGATTTTTGATGAATACCGGGGAGTCAACCTCGACGGTATTCAATGTGAACGTTGTCTCTCCATAGGTCTGAAACCGCATATTCCATGCTTGTTTATATACACGGACAGCGTTGGCCTTTACAAGTGGCTGCAAAATTAACATGACGCTAAGTTGATTACAAAAAGAAAAGGGGACATTCAATATAAGCGATGAGTATGGGGAACCGGTCTCGAGGGGAGAAATGGTTTTCCCGCTCATCGCACCCCCTTTAAAAGAGAATTTAAGTACTAATCGTATCTGTCCAAATTTGATACATGACAGCAATGAAAGGAAAGTGACATGAAATATCGGGTATTAACCTTCATGGTTGCGCTTTCTTTGTTCCTTATATGCGGCGGCTGTGAGAGCAGTTGGGGCTCGGCCGGCCTGGGTGCGGCCGGGGGAGCGGTGGCTGCAGGCGGTAGCTATGAATATGTTTCCAACCGGGAAATGAAGAGAATAGAAGACGATTACAAAGACGGCAAGATTGATCAAAAAGAATATGAAATCCGCAAGGATCAGATACAAAGAATGTCGCTTTTGGAATAAGCAGATAACCGGGGTGTGCCCCGCCGCCCGGCAGTAAGGTACAATCAATTTATAAGAATAACGTAATTTTGAGGAGATTTACCATGAAAGTAAACTCAATTTGCACATATATTCTGGCAATTGCCGTTTTTGCACTGGTGGTTTTGATGAATGGATGCCATGGTTTTAGCGCTGACTGGTAGAATATTTCGGCGATTCGTGCAACGGCAGTATCCATCCAGAAGAACCACGATTAGGACATCAGGTTGCGTCTTATATAGAACTGCAATCTTTGTGATGTCTGCTGTTGTGCCGGCGCCAGACACGATGAGACGATGATGGGCATAAAAAAAGCGACCGCAAAGATGTGGCCAGTTTTGCTTTTCGAAAATATAAAAAGTGTGGTTTGTTCGGTATCTCAGCACCAGGAGTAAACCATGCAATTATATGAGATAAAACTGCATATACTTTTAAGAAACAGCCATCTGATCACGTTATTTACAGCGACTGCTATTTGTCTTTTTCTTTTGACGTCCTGTGTTGGATTAGGTTTTGACCCGAACAGCACTATGACAGGGAATC
>JAFGQP010000267.1 GCA_016935635.1 Sedimentisphaerales bacterium | reverse complement strand
TGCTGGCCGGATGAAGGGTGCCGTCTTCCAGCATTTGCTTTTCGTAATATTTTGCCCCGATGATTTTTTTGTATTCCGGCCAATCCTGGAAGCTGACCAGGCTGTGATGCAGTGCCACGACGCCGACACCGCGATCCAGCAGGGTCAAAAAGTTTTCTCTTCGCTCAGGCGATATTTTCTGCGTCATGTTGTAAAACACAATCACATCGTAATCCCAGTTGGAGATGTCCTCAAACAGCTCGCTGTCATCCGTTAATTCGACTTGATGACACTGCAGGCCTTCCATCTGTTCAAACATCCGGACAAACGGCTGTTTTTCATAGCCGTGGCCGCCGGTCACCACGACAACCGAAATCGTGGATTGTTTTTTGTTATCATCAGAACATCCATTTGCGACAACCACAGCCGCCATGACGCATAAGACCGCAACAGACTTAATCATTCCTGTTTGTCTCCCTGTTAATGAGCTATGACATTCATCATATTGAAATAAAACAGCAGCGTACATACATCCGCACAAGCCAGTACCACCGGCCCGGCCGCTACCTTGGGGTCAATTCGAAATGCCTTGATCAGCGAGGGAATCACCACGCCCAGCAGGCCTGCAGAAAGAATGGATAAAATCAGGCTGAATCCCATGGCAAAGGAGACCCAGCCGCTGCCTTTCCATACAAATGCCGTCAGCCCGACAATTGAGCCGCAGCCGGCCGCCAGCATCAGTGATACCAGCCCTTCGCGTCGCAGCGGACCCATGACAGCCTTCCATGAGAATGAGCCTAACTGGAGCCGCTGGACGGTAATAGTCATCGCCTGCATGCTGACGCTTTCGCCCAGGGCCAGCACCACCGTCATAAACATGGCCAGGACCATAATCTCCTGAATCAGCAGCTCGTACTGCGCCGTCACGACAGCACACAGGATTCCGCTGGCCACATTGCACAGCAGCCAGGGAAAACGCTCTTTGAACATCAGCCAGGGTGAAGCTTTCCGCCCCAGGCTCAGATGCAAGCCCATCAACTGGAACATGCTGTCCAGTTGTGCCTTATGTCCCAAAGACAGCGAGCCTTCGGTAAACTGGTTCATATCCACCACCCCGGCGATCTTTCCGTCTGAAGTAATCGCCGGTACCGCCAGCAGTTTATGCCTGAGCAGGACATCCCCGGCCTGTTCCATCGTGGCATCACAGGGCACCGTCACCAGCTTGCGAATCATAACCTCGTTGATTCGGGTTTCCATGGAACCACCCAAGAGACGCCGAATGGGCACCACTCCCACAAGACGGTCTTCGCTGTCCACTGCATACAGATACATAATCCGCTCATTTAGATCGCATTGCTGCAGGTGCTCAATGGCCTGCCCGACCGTCATGTTTTCATTCAGCCGGACAAATTCCTGATGGTAGTATTCTTTGACTGTCTGATCGAGAAAGTCATTTTTAAATAACGTCTTCATGCTGTTCCCGGAAAAGATGCGAAGTTCTGCACCGCTTATTGCCTGAGACTGTCAGGTTTTATTCGTCCTATCATGTCTTGTGTTTTTTTCTGGTCCGGTCGATGCTGTGCCGAGTCTCCGGCGTTTTTGGCGGAACCAGGCCAAATGCATCCAGCCATTGCTGTGTTTCGCGACTGCCGATGCCGTGGCGTTTTTCCTTTGGTTCACTGACGGGCAGCGGTTTTTCGATCACCTGGCAGACCTGAATCCAGAATGACAAGGCTCCGACTCCCGGACATTTTCGCCGTTTGGCGGCGGATAAAATCCGCCGGTCACTGCTGACCACAATCAGACGTTTTGGGGCGGTATTGTCCTGGATGTAGTGTTCGATGATCGTATCCGCTTCGGTATGCTGGCCGGAGAACACTACCTGCAGGATCCCCAGCCCCATCAACCCGGCCTTGTTGGGCGGGCCGATCCCATCAAAAACAATCACTCCCGTTTCACCGGTTCGGCGAAGATATTCACACAATACCGCGCACAGCTCTGTGTCCGAGAATTCCGCCTGCTCCTGCATTTTCTGCACTGCCCGCAAGAGATTATAACCATCAATCAGCACTGGCATAGGCTCAGCTCGCTGCGGTGTAGCGGATTTCGCCGGCCACAATGGTATTTAAGACTTTGCCCTTGACCTTCCATCCGTGGTAAGGACAATTGCGGCTTTTGGAAATGAACTTATTGGCATCGATGGTCCATTCGGCTTCGGGGTCAATGATGGTGACATCCGCCCGATCGCCGACACCCAGCCGGCCCTTGTCCACCCCGATCACCGCCGCGGGACGACAGGTCATCATTGCCAGCATGTTCGACCAGTCAATCACGCCCGGCTCTATCAACGCCTTGATATACAGCGGTAAAGCACACTCCAGACTGGCAATGCCGAATGGTGCAGCCAGAAATTCCAATTCCTTTTCACTCATCAGGTGCGGGGCATGGTCGGTTGCGAGGGCATCAATAACGCCTTCTTTGACCGCCTGTTTGAGGGCTTCGATATCGGCTTTGGTGCGCAGCGGAGGATTGACTTTATAATTGGTATCGTAATCGCTGCACATGTCTTCGGTCAGCAGCAGATGATGCGGCGACACTTCACAACTGACCGGAAGCCCCATCTGTTTGGCTTCCCGCATGATTTTAACGGAACCAATAGTCGAAAGATGCTGAGCATGGTATTTACAGTTGCATTTGCGAACCAGCTGCACATCGCGCCAGAGCATCATTTCTTCAGCCAGCGGATCAATACCCGGCAGCCCCAGGACTGTTGATTGATAGCCGGCGTTCATCACCCCTTTGCCGGCCAGCGAATTGTACTGGCAATGCTGGCAGATAACCCGGTCGAACATCGAGACATATTTCATCGCCTTGAGCATGATGGAGGCATCCTGTACCCCGCTGCCGTCATCAGTGAATCCAATTGCGCCGGCCTGGCTCATCAGACCGATTTCGGCCAGTTCCTGCCCCTTGCGTTCCCTGGTGATCGCCCCCATCACATAGATAAAAGTCTTGCGGGCCTGACGTCCCATGCGGTGTACAAACTCAACCGCCGTAGCTTCATCAATCGAAGGGCTGGTGTTGGGCATACAGACCACCGAGGTAAAGCCCCCCGCCACTGCCGCCGCCGAGCCTGAGGCAATGGTTTCTTCTTCCTCATCGCCCGGTTCACGAAAATGAACATGCAGATCAATCAGGCCGGGGCTGATGATCTTGCCGGCAGCCTTGATGAGATATGCATCACAGGCGCTGACCGGGCCGATATGCGATACCCGGTCGCCTTCAATAAGCACATCCGTTACGCGATCCACGTTGTTAGCCGGATCAATCAATCGTCCGTTTTTGATTAGAATTCGTGTCGTCATATTCAGGATCAATTTCAATTAGTTTGATTTTCGCTTTTGCCTGTTTTGTTTTCGCCTTGGAGAGCCGCCGCCTGATTGACCAGGAAAAGCACTGCCATCCGTACCGCCACGCCGTTGGAAACCTGCTGCAGGATAACACTGTTGGGGCCGTCGGCAACTTCGGATTCGATTTCCACGCCGCGATTGATGGGACCGGGGTGCATGACCAGAATATTCGGCCTGGCCCGCTTGACGCGTTCAACGGTCAGACCGAAAAAATGGGAATATTCCCGCACAGACGGGAACATGTTGCCGCCCAGCCGTTCAAACTGGATACGCAGCATGTTAATCACATCCAGCTCTTCAATTACCTCGTCCAGATTGTGCGATACCCGTACGCCAAGCTGTTCAATTTTGCCCGGCATCAGCGTCGGCGGGCCCACAACAATCACTTTGGCTCCCAATTTCGTTAAAACATAAATATTGCTTCGGGCGACACGTGAATGGGCTATATCGCCCACAATTCCCACAGTCAGGCCGTCCAGCGAGCCCCTGACCTGCCGGATTGTATATGCATCCAGCAGGGCCTGTGTAGGATGTTCATGATAGCCGTCGCCGGCATTGACCACGCAGGCATTGATGCTGCGGCTCAGGAGCTTGGGGGCCCCGCCGGCACTGTGGCGTATCACCACGATATCCACTCCCATCGCCTCCAGATTGCGTGCTGTATCAATCAGGGTTTCACCTTTGTTCACAGAGCTGGAGGTCTTGGTAAACTCAATCACATCCGCACTGAGTCGATTGGCCGCCAGGGTGAAGCTGTTGCGCGTGCGGGTGCTGTCTTCAAAAAACATATTGACCACCACCTTGCCCCGCAGAGTCGGCGCCTTCTTGACAGACCGGGCGCTGAACTCTTCGAATCCCTTGGCCGTATCCAGAATGAATTCCAGTTCCTGCCGGCTCAGTTCGGCCAGCCCGATCAAATGTTTATGACGCCATTGAAAAGTCGTATCCATACATTCCCGCAAGATTGGTTAATCGATTACTACTTCCTCTTTGCCATCGCTTTCCATCAGATAAACCTTGATGGATTGCTCAGCCGGCGCCTCCGTGCGAATACCCACATAATCCGCACGAATCGGCAATTCCTGATGGCCGCGGTCAACCAGAACCGCCAGGCGAATGGTTTTCGGCCTGCCCAGGTCGGTCAGTGCATCCATCGCTGCGCGGACCGATCGGCCCGTATGCAGCACATCGTCAACCAGCAATATGAATTTATCACTGACATCAAACTCGATTTCGGTAGCCCGCACCTTAGGTTGATTGTTCCCTTTGGGAGCATTCAGGTCATCCCGATATAAAGTTATGTCCAGCGTGCCGCCCAGAACATCCCGGCCGGTCTTCGCCTCAATCGCCTTGCAGAGGCGCTTGGCCAGAACCTCGCCTCGGCTGCGAATGCCAATCACTGCAAAATTACCATCCTGGGGTATATCCGGCAGGATTTTGGACAATAATTCATCGAGGGTTTGTGCAATCTGTTCTTTGGTGAGAAGTTTTTTCATTTTCAAGACTCACAGAATCCATTTATATACATCCACATCGTCGTCTTGCTTGTCCGACCCGAAATTTAATTTTGGCCCGAGTATACCCTGCAGCAGCGAATAAAGCAAGGTATTTGCCGACACGCTCTCCCCCCTATGAACACAATCAATCCGTTTTTTTATAAAATCCTGTTTTATCCGCCATCACTTTCCGATAACCAGTGTGGAGAAAAGCAAACAAGACCAGGATTGCATAATCTTAACGCTTTGTGTATAATTAGGGTTCCTCTATATGCAGGGAATACATTTGAAAACATTACGAGTACAAGACCTATACCAATACAGTCTTATAATAAGCCTTTTGCTGGCAGGAGCTGTCAGCTTTGCGGCGGAATCAACCCCAATCAATCTTGAGCCGGCCGCCTTGAATTCAATTGGTATTCGTGAATTGGCTGCCTCATACCCCGACCTGAATGGTTACGGCATCCGAATTGCGGCTATCGGACGGAGTATGACCTATAAAGACGGCCTCCCGCAAGGGGATTTCCGGTGCAATATGCAGCACCAGGCCTTGTTTGGAGCAAATGTGCTTTTTGAAGATAATTCCGATGGTCTGACAGGCATATCTGCCCATGAAACGGCAATCACTGGTTTATTGGTCGGAAACGACGCCTATGGTTATCACCCGCAGTTGGGAAATTTTGTCTATCTCGGAGCCTGCCCTGATGCGTCCGTAACTTCGTATGAATTCTGGAGATTTACAAGCCTGTACCTCTTCGCAGCGCATCCGTTTGAGACAGACATTGTTACAATGAGCCTGGGAGAGATATTTCCCGCATGGTGGACTCGGGGCATCGAGAATCTGGTTGAGGAAAAAGGGGTTGTTGTTTTCGCCGCGGCAGGTAATGGTCAAAACGCTTATGACCCGGTTCTTTACCCTGCTGCGGGAGCGAATGTGATCGCTGTGGGTGTGGTGAATGCAGCTGTCGAATCCAACGACGAAAAGAGCCTGTCGGTATTTGCCTCGCCCCAGCCGGCCTGCTCCAGTGCGGGTCCGACTGCAGATTTGCGGTGCAAGCCCGATCTGGTAGCTCCCGGCCGGGGGCTGATGGTTTCCGCCAGTTCCAGCAGCGAATACACCATTGAAGGTGACTGGTCAAGTCTTGCAACGCCCATCACGGCGGGCGCGACAGCCCTGCTGCTGCAAAAAGCCAAATCCGTGCCGGCGCTTGCCGATGCGGTTTTTTCCGGAGACACCAACACGATGGTCAAGGCCATCCTGCTGACTTCTGCTCAGAAACTGCCTTACTGGCATAAAGGCAATCCGACCCCGGAGGATGACATGCTCGCACCGCTGGATTTTTCTCAGGGCGCCGGGATGCTCGATGCAGTCAAGGCTCATGATGTACTGACGGCTGGTTCGCAAAAGCCCGGTCAGGTGCAAACTTCCGGATGGCATCAGGCCATATTAAATCCCAACAACCTCATTCACAGTTATGATTTGACGATAAGCGATCCGGATACCACGGTGATTACCGCCACCCTGTGCTGGAACAGGGTCTATCAGAACCAGTACCCGTTTGAACCGGTTTATGAAAAGGATACGGATTTACGATTAGAGCTGTGGGGGATTCACCCGCAGGATTCAAATCTGAATCAATTACTCGATATCAGTGACAGCGTGAATGATAATGTGGAACATATTTATCGAGCAGCCGATGCGATGTTCAAGTCGTATCGTTTAATTGTACGCTACAGTGCGAATGCTTTCAACGATCAATCTTATGCGATTGCCTGGCAGACAGGCCCGGACAGCACGGCCCGGAATCCATTCTGGTACGATCTGAACAACGATGCCAGAATCAATACCACAGACCGCCTGGTTTATTTCATCCTCGACCAGAATCGAGCCGATATTCTCGAATCCATGGCGGTTGTTCCTGAATTCAATATCAGCCCAGACCGTCTCCAGACACTTCAGTTGTTCTGGAACCGGTGGC
This sequence comes from Sedimentisphaerales bacterium, assembly GCA_016935635.1. Taxonomy (GTDB): domain Bacteria; phylum Planctomycetota; class Phycisphaerae; order Sedimentisphaerales; family Anaerohalosphaeraceae; genus Anaeroglomus. The sequence goes on along the minus strand of JAFGQP010000267.1, from coordinate 8,136 downwards.
GAAGTTTTCTAAACAATTGGAGCAGCACGTCTGTATTATCGGGTGAATAAGGGCATCACCCCGCCGCCGCTGATTATAAGTCCTCATCCAGCAGATGTCCAAATCGCACTTTTTTCGTGTGGAGATAACTTCTGTTATGCTTGCCGGCTTTGGCCTGCAGCGGAATTTGCTCAATAATTTTGATTCCGTACACAGCGAGACGGTCGATTTTTTTTGGATTATTGGTCAAGATACGAATATTGCGAAGACCCAGATCCAGCAGGATTTGAGCACCAATGCCATAATCCCGTTTGTCCGGCGCGAAACCCAGCTTGACATTGGCATCATACGTGTCCAATCCCTCCTCCTGCAGTTTATAGGCATGGAGTTTATTGGCAAGCCCTATACCGCGTCCTTCCTGACGCAGATAAATCAATGCACCCGTGCCTTGTTTCTCAATCATTTCCATGGCCGTGATCAGTTGCGTGCCGCATTCGCATCGCTGCGAATGAAATAAATCCCCCGTCATGCATTCCGAATGCACACGGACCAGAATTGGTTTTTCCGTCACAATCGGATTGCCTTGATCATCCAGCTTGCCAATATCGCCCTTGCATAAAGCCAGATGCGGTTCCGTTGAAGCAGGGCTCTGGTATGCAATGAGTGTAAAAACACCATAATCCGTCGGCAGATTGACCTGCTGAATCCGTTTTATAATGCGTTCTTTCTGAAGACGGTATTCCACCAGCCTGGCAATCGAAGTCATTTTGAGTTTGTGTTTTTCGCAATAAGGGATTAATTGCGGAACACGGGCCATGGTCCCATCGTCATTCATTATCTCACAAATTGTTGCCGCAGGTTCCAATCCCGCCAGACGCATCAAATCCACAGAGCCCTCGGTCTGCCCGACACGAGCCAAAACTCCGCCGTCTTTGGCCCGCAGGGGGAAAATATGACCCGGCCGGGCCAGCTCACGAGCCTTCACATCAGTCCGGGCCAGCAATTGAATCGTCCGCGCCCGGTCAAAAGCACTAATACCCGTGGTAATTCCCTCGCGGGCATCAACGGTTACTGTAAATGCGGTGCCCAGAACCGCCGTGTTTTCCTGTGTCTGCGGATGCAGGCTCAGACGGTCGCATTTTTCCGCCGTCATAGGAACGCAAATCATACCTCGTCCCTCTTTGGCCATAAAATTAACTATCTCTGGAGTCGTTTTTTCTGCGGCACAAACCAGATCGCCTTCGTTTTCGCGATCTTCATCGTCCACTAACACAATCATCCGACCCTGTCGGAGTTCCTCAAGGATTACCGGTATTTCACTAAATACGTTTGTCATTTCCATATCATCTCATAGTAGTATTCTTTTGTCGACTTTGCTGTTCAAACTCTTCAATATACCGCAAACCATAACGAATGTAAACAATCGTTGCCAGAGCTGCAATTCCGCCTGTGACCCACCAGCACAACCAGACCCAGTGTGTCCAGAGATTGACAAACTGCACCACTTCCGGCCCAACCAGTGTGGACACGACCATCACAATCTGCAGAAATGTGGACAGCTTCCCGGCCCAAACCGGGACAATTCTGACATGGCCGGTTATAAAATAGGTCGTAATAAAACCCAGCAAAAGCAGAACATCTTTGCCCAAAATCAGAATCACTGGCTCTATCGGCATCTGAAAACCCGGAACGGCAGATCGTTTGACAGTCAGCAGGATGCAGGCGGCGGTAATCAGGAGCTTGTCGGCCAGCGGATCCAGGAACGTCCCCAGGCGAGTCACCTGTTTTTTGACCCGGGCAAGGTAGCCATCCACGGCATCGCTTGCCGCCATGACCAAAAAAATGCCAAGGGCAATATACCGAGCCGTGAAGCCGAACTGGGCCTGATTGGCTTCCAGCATAAACAGCACAAACGGAATAATCAGGATAATGCGTAAGATGGTAATCTGGTTGGCCCATGACAGCCGCATCGCATGCAGCTCCTTTCCTAGATCACCCTGCCGCCATCCACCTGGAGAACCTGGCCGGTGATATAATCATTGGACAGCAAAAACAACACGGCATGAACAATTTCTGCAGCAAAACCGAACCGGCCAATAGGGATGGCAGCAAGTCTCTTTTGATTGTCCGGCATATTACCGAAGTCCGCCTGAGCGTCAACAGAGGCATCGGGCAAAATGATTCCCGGAGCGACCGCGTTGACTGTTACTGCCGGGGCAAGCTCTTTGGCCAGCGACTTTGTAACCGCAATGAGTGCCGCCTTGGAAGAACAGTATTCTGCATAGTCGGCCCACGGACGAATGCCGCCAACATCCACCAGATTGATGATTTTGGCACAGGGCATTTGAATCAATTTGTCCACCTGGTTCAAATCCAGATATGTTGCAAAATTTCGACAGGCAATCAGCGGCGCTGTCAGATTGACCGCCAGCATTTCCCGGATGGATTCGCTGGTTATTTCCGACAAAGGTCTGCGGACAAACATCGCAGCGGAATTAATTAAAACCCGGATGCCTCCAAACATATGACTGTGTTCAAACAACGAATCGATCTGGTCGGGATCCCGTAAATCCGCCTGAAACACAGCAGCCCTTTGTCCCAGGGCTGTAATTTGATTTTCAAGGGCTTCGGCTTTATCCTGATTGGTATGATAATGGCAAATACAATGACAGCCGGCCTGGGCCAGCGCCAGTGCAATCGCTGCACCAAGACTGCCTGTTGAGCCGGTAATCAGGCACGTTAAGCCGCTGAGATTCATGAATCTGCTTTCGGATAAAAACCGCGTTACTGCGGACTTAAAAAGATCCGTTTAATATGCCGTTCGAACAGATTTTCCGTCACATTCCGCGCGATAACCGTCTCGTACTTTTCAACTGCATCCAGATAACGCCGGCCCATCTGTGCGGCAATTTTGTAGCCGACATGAAGCAATTGCCGGAAATGGCGATTATAACCGGGATTGCCCGGGTCGTGGCGTAATGCAGAGGTGTACTGCTGTTCATCCCAGCCCTCGACCTGGACAGGATCAGGCAGACGTGCCGGGTCGATATCAATCACCGTCGCATAAGGCGCACACAACTGTTCGCAATGGTCATATGCCTGCGTATAAATCTCTTTGGCGATATCCAGACCCTGTCCGCCGGCTTCGGCCAGCCCGATAATTTCTTCCAGCCAGGTCGTACCGGCGGTTTTGATATGGACGCCCGCGCCGGAGTCCTTTAATGACCTGTGAATCGGGGCATAGATGGAAAATTTATCGCTGCCCGAATGCACGCTGAGTTTTAAATTCGCAGGCAGTCCAAATTTCTTAACCGCACATCGAATGACTGCAATGTCATCCCGGAACTCTTTTTCAAATGTCCGCGCATCGCCGACATAATCCACCCCTTTATTAAATCGTCCGGTAAACTTGGGGGCGATGGTTTGAACAGGAATATTCTGCTGGGCCAGCATTTTGAGGATAAAGAAAAGCTCCACCGGCGTCTGCGGCAAGTCCGATTCATCCATCGAAACTTCGGTAACAAATCGATCTTCACCCTTGCGCTGGGTAATACGCCGATAAATTTTCCCGGCCTGCTGGACAGCTGACAGAAATTTATTTCCAATCGCCGTCAACAGCTCCGTGGATATCGAAAACGATTCTTCGATGCCCGCAATGCGCAGCTCTCCCAGATAGGACTTGCAGTCGGCAATAAATTGCTGGATTGTCTGGGGTTCGGCCGGCTTTGCTATTTCTTCGGCCACATCAAGTGTAAAAAAATTGCTCGCCTCAATAAAGCCCTCGACATTTTTCAGATGTATATGGTCCGCATCCACGTAATAGCCTTCATGCCAATTCAATTGCTTGACTGCATGGTCTGCTTCCCGCCGGGTATCAACTGGATTCGTCCCGATAATGCTGTGTTCCCGGAAGGATTTATTCCAGACCGGCACAATCTCGACGCCGGCCTGCCGGGCCTGGATGATGGCCTGAAGCTGAGCTTTGCCCTGTCGGCAAAAACGGTCCCCCACCCCAAACGAATACTTCTCTATGTTCATATCTTCACATCCTCATCTGTCCACATTACGATAAAGACTTCTGTATCAGAGGTATTGTAGAGAATTGATTGTCAGTTTTCACGAAAAAAATGAACGAGATTTAAGATATTTATTATCTGATAAAAAGGAGCATCGTCCGTGTTTTGTGCGACTTTTATTGCTTGATGTAGGCACTGTGCCTGCTATAATGCCCTGTCGGAATGGATTTTAAGGAGATTGCATGGCTGTATTAAATGTCAATATCGATCACGTGGCAACGATTCGTCAGGCCCGCCGGGCGGATGAGCCGGATCCGGTCTGGGCGGCGGTTGAATGCGAACTGGCCGGTGCAAACGGGATTACCGTCCACCTGCGGCAGGACCGCCGGCATATCAACGACCGCGATGTGCGAATCCTCAAAGAGACCGTCGCCTGCAAGTTTAATCTGGAAATGTCGATGGCAGACCCTATCGTTAAGATAGCAGAGCAGGTATGTCCGGATCAAGTGACGCTTGTGCCTGAAAATCGGGCGGAATTAACTACCGAAGGCGGACTGGAATGTGCGAATAATCTGAAACGGCTCATGCAGGTCGTCAAGCGGATGCACAAAAAGCATATCCTCGTCAGTTCGTTCATTGCCCCGTCTGAAAAACAGATCCTGGCCTCAGCGGAGGCCGGGTGTGATGCCGTCGAGTTCCATACCGGCTATTACGCCAACGCTGTAACGGATGCGTCCGTTGAAAAGGCCTTAAATGAATTACGAGACGCCCGAGATATTGCTGCTGCTGCAGGTCTGATCATTCATGCCGGCCATGGCCTGAACTATCGCAATATCGAACCGGTGGCAAAAATCGAAGGCATTTGCGAGTTTAATATCGGCCACAGCATTATATCCCGGGCGGTCATCGTCGGGATCCAGCAGGCTGTTGCCCAGATGCGGCGTTTAATCGAAATGAATCCATAAATAATCCTGGACGAAAATAGGAATCATTAACCATTTTGGAGATTAACCATGTTTCACGGCGCTCTGGTTGCCCTGATTACCCCTTTTCATGATGGGCAGGTGGACTATCAAACCCTCGAAGAGCTGGTGGAGTTTCAAATCGAAAGCGGCTCGGACGGCATCGTTCCTGTCGGCACCACCGGAGAATCCCCAACCCTTTCCTACGAAGAACACAAAGAAGTCATCAGACGTGTCGTGGATGTCGTGGCTGGTCGGATTCCTGTCATTGCCGGGACCGGCTCAAACAGCACCGCCGAAGCGATTGAACTGACTGAGTTTGCGAAAAAAACCGGGGCAGATGCATCGCTGCAGGTTTGCCCCTATTACAATAAACCCACGCAGGAAGGCTTTTATCAGCATTTCAAAGCCATTGCTGAAGAAGTGGATATCCCTCTGGTCCTGTACAATATCCCGGGGCGCTGCGGCGGCACCGGATTGTCGATTGACACCGTGGAACGGCTGTCCAAAGTGGAAAACATTGTTGCCATCAAAGAGGCAACCGGCTCGCTGGATTTTGCCGCAGAGATTGCTCAGCGGACCGAACTGACCCTTTTATCCGGCGACGACTCCCTGACACTGCCGATAGCCTCGGTTGGCGGCAAGGGCGTCATCAGTGTTGTTGCCAATATCGTCCCGGCCGACGTCAAGGCCATGACCGACCTGATTCTCGAGGGGGATTTCGTTTCGGCCCGTAAATGGCATCGCAAGTTATTCCCCCTGGCTAAGAGCATGCTGAGCCTGACGACCAACCCGATCCCCATCAAAGCCGCAGCAGCGATGCTGGGGATGGCCTCCGATGAAATGCGTCTGCCCATGCTGCCTCTGGATGACAATCAAAAGACAAAATTACGTGCCATGCTTAAAGACTACGGCCTGCTGGAAGGATAATACGAAAGGTCAGATTTCTTAATCTGCCGTTTGCAGATATCAATGTCAACTTGTTTTTGAATCGCCATTAACAAAAAAAAGCCCCGCGGTTTCCCGCAGGGCTTTTGCTTAGGTCAAGAAATTAAGGAACCAGCGATGGTGCATGGTCATTGACCAGAACGGAGTCATCCGTGCCTGTCGCATAGAAGTCATCACGAGTAGTCGAGAATTGTCCTCTGCGCCAATCCGTCGGATTTGTTGTCGTGGCAGGCGGAGCAGGAACCCAGCGGGTATAGATGTTATCATTTCGTGTTGAAACGTCTGTGCGTGTTTCATACGCAGAATGGCCATCCGCAAATAATACGTTCTGCCCTTCACGGCCGTGGGCCTGAGCATTGGCACAATCTTTTTCATGTTTCTGAAGCACAACTCCAGTGCCCTTCCAGTCACCATCGGGAGCTGTCCCAGCGCCTAACAGACCAACTCTGTCAATATAGTTACTGGCATCAGCATTTCCTTTTTGCAGCTTGTCATCAAAGAACGGATTCTTATCGGCCATCATAGCGAAGGATGCCGAACGAGAGCCTGTGGCAATGTAACGAGCCTTTGAGCCTGAAGAAGTGTTTGAGCTTGGATAACCAGCCACGTAAGGATTTTGATACGAATAACTGACGCACCGGGTTGGACCTTCAGCCGGCTGACCTTGAACCATAGTGGCAGCATGACCAAAATCAAACAGATCCACTATGTCATAAGGTTCACCACCCGCTTTGCCTTCATTTCGACCGCTGAATTCTGATTCACCGCCCGCCGGGCAGACAAAACTCTTGGGGCTGACATCGGCTTCGCGAACCAGCAGATAAAGACTGGCACCAACCGAAATTGAACCTCGCGAGGCAGCAGGCACGTCAGCGTAGGACTTCTGCCATCCCGTTGTACCATCAGTACCCGCATTGACCCATGTGGGACCCGCAGTACCATTCCAGCCGCCGCCCTGAACGACGTATTCGTCGTCATAATCGTTGGCATACACCATCTGAGCATTTCCAAGACCTTTGAGGTTGGTGCCGCAGATGACGCGCTGGGCGATCTTTTTGACCTTGTTCAGTGCCGGCATCAGGATGGCCAGCAACATCGCTATGATCGCGATCACGACCAATAGCTCAATCAGTGTGAAACCTTTCTTTTTCATGTCTTTCTCCTTTCGGTTACGAAATTTTGCAGATTCAAACGCCTCCTGCGATTTGGACGATAATTGCCAGTGTATGTCCCGACGCAGGACACGCTATAAGGAGGCGCCGGCAAAATTTCTTACATCTCTCAAAACTGCTTAAAAACACACTGTTCTTAAACACCACTTTATGGGCGGCCCAAACTCCGGCCTATGAGAAATGCCGAAAAGGAAGGAGAAAAAGAATGAGTTAATAATTGCATCAATTTATAATAATTACTTACACCCGACCTTTTCACATCTTCTCACTATTGGTAATATATATCAGTAAAAATACGGTGTCAAGTATTTTTTTAAAAATTCCGATAATATGCTAATTTTTTTGTTTCTTTTTATCCAAACCTAATCCATCCAGATTTATAAGCAAGCTGATCCGATGGATCGATCACGGCAGTTTTGCGACCACCGGCCAGCCGTCTTTCCATTCGAGAGTTGAAATCTTCATCTCCGGCCGGCCAGTCTGGGAATGATAAGCATGAAATATGAGATAATCCTGGTCCGGTTCCTGGAGAACTGCACTGTGTCCCGGCCCGCACCATTGCCCGCCGCGGGACTCAAGAATGATACTGCCGCCGCCTTCGGCCATAGATTTACCCTCTTTATCCAGATAGGGTCCTGTGATTTTCTTTGATCGCCCCACCGCAACTTTATAGGTGCTGTTGGCCCCCCGGCAGCAGAAGTCAAACGAGACAAACAAATACCAGTATCCTTTATGCCGCACGATAAACGGGGCTTCCACCGCACCCTCGACCGGCGGGGTCTGGTGTTCGTTCAGACGCGGCCGGGTACACAGCGAATAGAGAGTCGTGTTCTCCGTTGAAAGACTGCCGGTGGCCGGATCGATTTGCCGCATTTTGATGCCGCCCCAGAAACTGCCCCAGCACAGCCAGGTGGATTTTTCGTTTTCGACAACGATATTGGCATCAATGGCATTAAAGTCGTCTTTGCCTTCGGTGGAGCGAACCACCATGCCATGGTCAATCCATTGATAATCCGGACTTTGCGGGTCGAGTGTTTTATTGGCTGCATGGCCAATGGC
>JAFGQP010000266.1 GCA_016935635.1 Sedimentisphaerales bacterium | reverse complement strand
CGACATCACCGGCCGTCAGGTCGGCAGGGTGGCTACGGTCAAGGTGGGAGATGGCTCCCATGCCGTCTGGCCAGATCCGGTTTCTGGCGGCAGGTGCGTCCTGGCGGGGATGAGGAGTACTGTCTAAACCCGGTAAAGTAAATCGTTAAGAGTCAGCTTGGTGAGCGATATAGGTTTCCTGAATGTAACCTTTATTTTCTCCAAAGTATTGACTTTTCCCTTAAAAAAGAGTATTATTTAACGTAAGGAGACAGGACCATGATAAATGTTTTTGAATATACCGATTTCAGGAAATACCTTGCCGACTACTACAAAGAGCAGAAGTCGAAGAATCCAGCCTTCTCATACAAGTATTTCGCAGAGAAAGCGGGCTTCAGGAATAAAGGCTTTGTCCACAATATCATCAACGGGGACAGGAATCTTTCCAAAGACAGCATCGTCAAGATCTCCCAAGCCTGCAAGCACACCAAATATGACGCAGAATACTTTGAGAACATGGTTGCCATGAACCAGGCCAAAGAATACAAAATGCGGAAGTATTTCTATGAAAGGCTGGAAAAAATAAAGAACCAGGGAAGGAAGACAAGTCCAACCCGATTAATCATCAAAGACCAATACGAATTCTACTCAAAATGGTATCACAGTGCCGTCCGGTCTTTGATCAATAATTATCAGGTTAAAGATTATTACAAATGGCTGGCTAAGAACGTCAATCCTTCAATAACGCCCACACAGGCAAAGCGGTCTGTAGAACTTCTTAAAAGATTAGGATTCATTAAAAAAGACAAGGACGGATTTTACGCCGTAACCGATAAAGTTATTACCACCGGCAAGGAAGTCGTTAGTATTGCAGTGGCGGATTTTCACCTCCAAACCCTGGAACTTGCCCAAAGGGCCATTAAAGAACTGCCGAAGGGCAAGAGAAACATCACCGGGCTTACTCTCGGGATTTCCCATAAGACCTACGAAGCAATCTGTGAGAAAATTCAGGAATTCCAGTCCGAGATTCTGGCAATGGCGGAAAAGGACGAGCAAGCGGACAGGGTTTATCAATTCGATTTTAATTTAATACCTATATCAAACCTTGAAATTAAGGGGACAAGAAAATGAGATATTTAAAGCATTCTACATCCGTTTTGGCTTTATTCTTACTATCTATCTATTTAGGCTGTAGTCCAACTGGTCCGGATGTGGCCGGGGACGGTTCTCAAACCGGTAATGCAGCCGTTGTAGGGGTTCTCTATAATCCTGACGGCACTCCCGCCAAGAACGCAAAGGTGTATTTCATCACCTATAATCATCAGCCCACATTGAAAAAAGCCCTTGCCAAGACTCTTGCGACAATGGCTGTTGGCGATTCCACCACGACCGATTCAACCGGTACTTTCAGCTTTGATTCCATGTCCGCAGACACCTACAATGTTTTTGGGGAAGGTCCTGACGGGAATCTCAGCTACCAGGATTCTGTCGTGATTACAGGCAATACCGCCAATCCCGATACTGTGCCACCGGATACGGTCAAACTCCCCGGATCTCTTGCCGGATTCCTCAAAATGGAGCCGGGGGACGATCCCAGGACCGTGACTATGTACGTAATTGGGGCCACCAAATACGCTCTGCCGGAATCAGATGCTTCTTTCAGCCTGGCAGAAATGGCCGAAGGAACCTATAGAGTGCGGATTCTGTCCACTTTGGACAAATATCTGCCCCTGGATACCACATTAACCATTGATGCGGGTACGGAACTGAATTTGCCGGATTCTATCGTTCTACCGCTAAAAATCCCGAAAATTACGGATTTTACCGTAAATTATGACACTTTGAAGCAGATTGTGACTCTATCCTGGGATCAAGCGGATAAGAGCCGTATAACGGGTTATAATGTGTACAGGAAGCATGTGGACTCCACAGCCGTAAAACTAAACGTACAGGCCCTTACAGACACATTTTACGTTGATTCTACAGGGGTTCAGGATGAGACCTATATCTACAGCGTGGTTGGGGTGGATTTGAACGGGGATGAGGGGATTAAGGTTAGCGGGGATTCTGTTGCAATCCTCAGTGCATTTGAATTTTCCCAAACAGTCGTATCTACAGGATCAAATGATGGGCAAGTGCTTCAACCCATTGGAATAGATATTGACGCACATGGCAATTTGTATGTTGCCGATGGTGGGAATTCCCGTGTGCAGAAATTCGATAGTACCGGTCAATTTTTACTCAATTTCGGGGAATATGGCAGTTTGGACAGCCAATTTATCGGCCCGGTTGATCTTGCAGTCGATAGTGCAGGGTATATCTATGTCCTGGATGAAATGACTCTGAAAAAATTTGATACCGCAGGTGTCTTTGATACCTCATGGGCCATCAAGGGAAATGCACAAGCTATAGCAATTTCTTCTGAGCAATCAATTTATGTCGCCACATCTCATACACAAAGCTACGTTCAAGTATTCAGTCCTTTAGGAGATTCAATTGGCGAGTGGTCGCTTCCAGATGGCGGCAAGGGAATAGATGTCGCTCCAAATGGCCAGATATTTGTCTCCACAATTGACGGCACAGTCGGTGTCTATTCATCAGATGGTACCCTTACAGATAGCTGGACAGTCCAAAATGCCCAACAAGGATGTCGTCTCGCTGTTTCTGACAGTCTTTTCTACGCTGCCATAGGCTATAATTTAGATTATATAACCATCATTGATTTTGCCGGTAATCAAATTGCCCGTTTCGGTAGCGGCGGACCTAATGCACTCGAATATCCAAAGGATTTGACGATTCTTGGGGAGAAGATATTCATTACCGATAACAACGGCATCCAGCTTTATACTCGACCGTAAAAAAATAGGGGCAAGCCATTTCTGACTTGCCCCAACTCATCATTTAGCAAATAATTACATTAATACAGAGGATTCGCTGTTCCGCCTCCATCCTTGAAAGTCAGCTTACCGGATGTCGAATTAATGTAAATCGAATTATTCGGCGCACTGGCATCAGAAGACGATACCGGTTTGAGGTAACCATTTGAATCAATGAAGATTTGGCCACCTGCTTTGATATCGCCATTGACCTCAAGTTTGGCTCCAGGCGAGGTGGTTCCTATTCCTACTGATCCCTCGAAGCATACTTTACCTGTACCAGTTTGTAGTGCAAAATAATTTACGTTTGCAGCTTCAAAATAGCCGCCTGTGGCACCCGCTCCTTCACCCTTACCTGTTATGGCTGTTCCAGTCCCACCACAGGAGCAATTGACTCCATTAGCGGCACCATTAGCATCAATAAAAATCGCATCAGAATTACTGTCACCATTCTCCATATAAATATTTATCCCTTTAATTTTTTTAAAATTACTTGTATGAGCGGGCGCAATATATAAACAATTTTTCGTTGTTTGGTCGGGGTAGGCACTACCGAAAACTGGAGAAATGGTTGTAGCATTTAATGTATAGCCACTAGTGTGTGCATTCATCGTCGTGCTGAATTTAATGGCATGGTTTTCTGGGGGGTCATTATCGACCGAAGTGACGCTTTTCGAAACCTCCATTACCAATACATTCGCCCCAGGACTCGCCGTCCCGATCCCTAACTTTCCCCCGTTCGGCATCAGAGCAAGGGGCCTTTCATCCCATCCGGTTCCCGGATCGAACGACTGAATAATCGACACGTCATCACCGGAGCTCACGCCGATCAGCAAGCCGACCACACTTTCACTCGTTGCGTCTTCTATTTTGAGTGCATAGTCGGTTTCATCGATGATGCTTGAAGTGTTTTTCACAATGTGTAGTCTGCCCAGGGGATCGGTCGTCCCGATTCCTATGTTTCCACTCGTTTCCTTTATCACAATAACATCCGGAGCCTGATAAGTGCCGATTTTCACGCCGTCGCCCCATACCGATTTGATATAATGGCTCGTATCTCCGAGATAAAGGACTGCGTCTTCACCTGAACCCCAGTCGTGGCCCTCGATAAGTGTATCCCCCTTCACAACAAGGGTCTGTGAAAGATCTGTTGTCCCGATACCTACTTTGCCTGTCTCAAGATCGGTCAGGGCCAGCGGACTATCTGTGGTACCCTCCTTTACGTACTGTGCGTCTGAGCTTAAACTGGTTGCCAACTGAAGAGGATAAGGCATGATAACCTCCTGTGCATGAGTGAATGATTAAAATGATTCCGGTTTACCCGGTTCCCGTTGCGGTTTATTTGTCTGAATCTCCTTCCCCCTCCTTCCCCTTCTCCCCCTCCAACTCGATGATCCTGTTTTTCATCATCGCCACGAGATTGATAAGATTATCGACCTGGTCGTTATACGTTTTAAGCACGCTTTCGAAGTGCTCCTTGGCCTGATAGACGTTCAGTTTCGCCTGGATTGCCTGTTGACAGATTGTATCGGGATTGACAGTTTGTTGCGGCATGGGTGTTATCGCCCTCCTGAAGATGAACCGGTTCTTTCGTTCAAATAACAGTAAGCGGATGCTATGGCGGTAATATATAATCGAATGATTTCTACCGCAAGATTTTTCAACGATTCCATTCAAAAAAAGTGTTACCGGAAATAGGCAGTATTGTTTCCCTTCATTTTTGAGCAAGGTTTCCGGTCCCCCATACCGTAGCTGCAGCGCAGAACCGGTAAGTTCTTTAACAAAGCCCTTTTTCATGCATTGATTAATAAAGTTACCCATTCCGGTAATTTGTTTATTGGAGGTCTTGCAATTCCCGCCGTGTTGCCTTATCGACCCTTTCCGCCGCCCTTCATTGCGGCGCCTGAATTGACGTTATGTAGGTTGATCAACTCCATCTGGCCTATTCCCTGACGTTTTCTTTACAGATGACCCAGCCCGCAATGATTACCAAACCGAAAGTCGCCCGAAGGAAAGCATGTTTCTCATTAAAAAACCGTATCACCCTTTGCCGCATTCAAAAAGGGTTGAATAACGGCCCGTCAAACACAACCCGATAAAACTTCCCGTCTCCCCGAACGAATTGGCTGCGGCTTGGTCTTTGAGAATCTCATGAACGAAAGCCCGTGAGAACGCGAACGCCTTCCTCTCGACATCACCGGCCGTCAGGTCGGCAGGGTGGCTACGGTCAAGGTGGGAGATGGCTCCCATGCCGTCTGGCCAGATCCGGTTTCTGG
>JAFGQP010000001.1 GCA_016935635.1 Sedimentisphaerales bacterium | reverse complement strand
GTTGCACCCGCCTCGATCATCGCCATGGTCTGCTGGAGTGTTTTGATCCCCCCGGCGGCCTTAACGCGGCATCGCGGAGCGGTTTGTGCCATTATGCGGACATCCTCGACCCGCGCGCCCCCGGCTTTGTGGTAGCCGGTGCTGGTCTTGACAAAATCAACCCCCGCCTCCTGGGCAATGCCGCAGATAAACCGGATTTGCTCTTCAGTCAGTGCCGCCGATTCAATAATCACTTTCAGCGGTACGACCGGCCGCATGACACGACAGGCCCCCAGCACCGCCGCAAACTCCCGCCGCAAAGCGGTTGCATCACCCTCAAGGACCGCCGCAAGGTCGGCCACCATATCCACCTCGTCGGCTCCGTCGCGGATAACTGCCTCCGCCGCGTATGCTTTCACCTTGGCCGTCTCCATGCCGAACGGAAACCCTGCTACCGAGACGACCTTAATGCCTGTGCCGTGCAGGATGTCCGCACACAACCCCACCCATCGCGGCTGCACGCACACCCCGTAAAATCCGTATCGCACCGCCTCATCACAGATACGCCGGAGGTCGGAGGCAACGGCCATCGGGTCCAGCAGTGTATGGTCGAAGTATGTAGCCAGTTGTTCTCTGGTATTTATAGTCATTGGTTATCGGTTATTAAATGGCGTTGTTTGTCTTTTTAGCCGTTGACGGCTCTGTCGTTATCAGTAAACTATTATCATAGATTAGTTTATAGTCAATAGGGATCCGTAAAAAATGTTTCTTTTTATGGGTTTGTCCCAACCGTATTTCAGGCGGGACAATCTCTATTCCTCACGTCTTGTTCCGAGATGAGTTGGGATGCATCATTCATTCAACAAAACGGGCCATGGAGGCTGGGTTAGATATGGCGATTAAATCGCCAAAGATGGCGATGTGTTTTCATTTCGTTTATGGTAAAAATGAACGCGACAATAACAAATAAGTCAAAAGAGTCTTTGAAGGAACGTCTCATGGGGATTAAATGGATAAGATCAGAAAGGGTATTTGTGATGAGCATTTCACGCATGGCATTACTGTTGTTTGCGTCAGTCGTATCTGGTTTTAGCTATGCTGTTGATGTTCAGACCGATGAGATGGCCGAGTCCAAGCAGTTTATGGCCGTCCGGTTTGATGAAAAGGCAGATTACCTTGTCACGGAGTCTTATGATTATACACTGTCCCGCTCGAGGAAGATCAAGGGATCGGATCTTGCCCATCGATGATAAACACTTTTACTCTATCGGTTTCCGGTGGGTATTATTCATCGGAATTGCGAAAGACGAGGGATAGAATATGAACAGGAAGTATACAAGTTTCGGATGGATGATTTCAGGCGGCCTGCTGTTTGCAGCTTTTTGCTCTGCTGGAGTGTTGCCATCAGGCGATTCTCCGCCGGCGATCGAATTCATGCATTTTCCCGATCGTTTGCATACGTTTGTCTGGAGAAACTGGGAATTGGTTTCACTGGATCGCATGGCGGCTGTTGTGGGCACAACACCGGAAAATATCCGTTCGCTGGGGGAGTCGATGGGATTGCCGCCGCATGTGACACCGCCTGAGGCATACCAGCGGCTTGGGTATATATCGATCATCCGACGCAACTGGCATATTCTGCCTTACGAACAATTGTTGACGTTGCTGAATTGGGATGCGGAGAAGCTTGCCTTTACGCTTCGGGAAGATGACTTTCTCTGGATCAAATTAGGCTCCCTTAAGCCCTCTTGTCCTGTGCTTTTCTGGGTGCCGCAGGATGAATCGGCCAAGGAGCGTTGTGCCGAAATACGGGCAGTGGTTTCAGCTCATTTCAAGGATCTTTTTGACAGGCCGTTCAAGCTTAGATTTGACTTTTTCAAGGACACTTTGACTCGCGAAATACCGGTTAAATCGACAGCATTCAAGGAAAGCAATGAACCGATCAGGTTTCTGTATTCCTATTCCGGTGTGTTCGGGGATCCCTTGCTTGAGCCGGAGCTTGATCCGTATCCGGATGAGCTGCTGAAGAGACTTTCTGTACGCGGCGTGAACGGAGTCTGGCTGCACATCGTCTTGCGACAGTTAGCTCCCAGCACGATCTTTCCGGAGTTCGGAAAAGACCATGAGATTCGCATCAAAAATCTTCGGCAGCTGGCGAAGCGGGCCAGCAACTACGGGATCAAAGTTTACCTGTACCTAAACGAGCCTCGTGCAATGCCTGAACCGTTCTTCAAAGGAAGAGAAGACATGAAGGGGATTCGCCAGGGGGATCATTGTGCGATCTGTACTTCCAACAGTGAGGTGCAGACGTGGTTGAAAGAGTCACTGTGTTATGTGTTCAAACAGGTACCTGAATTGGGTGGGGTCTTTACGATTACAGCTTCGGAAAATTTGACCAACTGCTACAGTCAAAGCCGAGATGCAGCAGGATGTCCCCGGTGTTCGGTACGTTCAGGCCCCGAAGTAATCGCAGAGGTCAACCGAACTATCGCCGCCGGCGTATGGGAGGGTAATCCCGACGCGGCTGTTATTGTGTGGGACTGGGGCTGGCCCGACGGAACGGATGCCGGATGGGGTCGGCCGGACTGGACGGCGAAGATTATTGAAGCATTGCCTGAGAATGTGTATCTGATGAGTGTCAGCGAGTGGGGTAAACCTATTGAGAGGGGCGGTATATCAAGTATAGTGGGAGAGTATTCCATATCTGCTATTGGTCCGGGACCCCGTGCCCAAAAACAGTGGGCTCAGGCTTCCAAACGGGGTCTCAAGACGATTGCCAAAGTACAGGTGAACAGTTCATGGGAGCTGTCTGCGGTACCTTTTTTACCCGTAATGAATACGGTTGCACAACACTGCGATAATCTGACGAAGATGGGCATAGATGGCTTGATGTTAAGCTGGACCGTGGGCGGATATCCATCTCCAAACCTTGATGTGGTCAGGCAGTTTCAATCCAAGATTACGCCGACGATCCAACAGGCATTGACATCAGTGGCAAGATCGCGCTACGGCATCGAGGCTGCTGAAGACGTGCTTTTCGCTTGGTCTGAGTTTAGCAAGGCCTTTGACGAATATCCCTTTCACATCCAATTTGTTTATACGGGCCCGGCACAGTATGGGCCTTCGAATCTGTTGTACCCTGTTCCTACGGGCTATCGTGCAACTATGATTGGTTTTCCTTATGACGATGTAGGAGGTTGGTGCGGGGCGTATCCTGCTGATATTCTGGCAGGACAGTTTGAGAAGATGGCTTCGGGATGGCAGAAGGGACTGTCTGCATTTGAAAAGGTGCTTTCCGGTATTCCGGGGACTCACTCTGAACAAGCCGAGCAAGACCAGGCAATAGCCAAAGCAGTCTATTTGCACTTCAAGAGCGTGGCCAACCAGATCAGGTTCACACTGGCCCGGAACGCACTTCAGGCCGGGTCGCTGGATGAGCAGCAGGAGAAAGCACAGGTCGCGGCGATCAAAGCTGTTGTTCAGGATGAGATAGTAAATGCCAAAGCCCTGTTTGTTCTGACTCGGGGCGATCCACGGATCGGATTCGAGGCGTCAAATCAGTATTACTACCTGCCGTTGGATCTGGTCGAGAAGGTGGTGGACTGTGACTATATCCTCTCTAAGTGGATTCCTGAGCAGACGGCAGCGACAATCGCTCCCGTCAAGTGATCTCGGTTGATTTTTGTGTTCATTGTCTGGTCGTACCCTGCTATCTGAGGTAAATATGGCAGTTAAATCGCCCAAGATGGCGGTTTTTATCCCATAATAATGCAATAACAATAAACAAGCTTGGCGAAACGTTTCATGGATCAGGCTGGAAATGTACTTAAATAGGTGTTGGAGATGCAACAAGTATGTTTTAGGTCTATAAAAAACTGTAGCGGGCTCTCTTTTTCCGTTGGTGAGGTATCCGTAGAGTGTTCTGAGGATAACGCGATATAAATTATCGTTGAATGTGGCTTACAAGGATAACATAGAAAGGGAAAGATTGATGAAAAGTCGACAAATGGCATTACTGTTGTTTGCGTCAGTCGTATCAGGTTTTAGCTATGCTGTTGAAGTGCAGACCGATGAGATGGCTGAGGCCAAACAGTTTATGGCCGTCCGGTTTGATGAAAAATCGATTACAGAACCTGTATTTTCATTCATCTATGACGGCAAGGCGTCAGCGGAGTTTTTGAAAAGCTGGACGTTTAAGAGCCAAACCGTTTCACTGGACGAATTTCGCAAGCAAATCGTTTTGACTTATACGGACCCCGCCACAAAACTTGAAGTCAAATGTATTGCCGTTCAATGGCTGAATTTTCCGGCCGTGGAATGGACGGTTTATCTTAGAAATACCTCGGATGTCAATAGTCCGCTGATTGAGAATCTCCGTGCTATTGATACACGGTTTACTCTGTCAGAAAAAGAACCGATCGTTCTTCACCATAATCGGGGTGATGATTGCTCTATTAACAGTTATGCGGCAAAGCAGAGTGATCTGGCCGTTGGCAGTCAACTGCAATTTGCGCCCGCCGGCGGCAGGCCGTGCAGCGTTGAATGGCCCTACTACAATTTCAAGATCGCCGATAAAGGATTTTTGCTGGCGATTGGCTGGCCGGGGCAGTGGTCGGCAAAGTTCAGCCGCGATAATGCCGGTCTGTATCTTAATGCCGGTCAGGAAACGACCCGTTTTGTGCTTCTGCCCGGTGAAGAAGTCCGCACACCGCTGATTGCGATGATGTTTTATAACGGC
>JAFGQP010000265.1 GCA_016935635.1 Sedimentisphaerales bacterium | reverse complement strand
TGGTCCTATAATGTATCTTATGTTGCATTCATGGATTTAAAGCCTGGAATAGCTAAGATATCAGGATTTATAGAGTTATGGCGTAACACCCGCATCCCATCGCCCATATTCAGGCTTCAAAGCGATGTGTGTTTATTGTTGCTGTTGCGAGATACTCAGGGCCAGTAATGATGTTTGTTCGATGCGTGACCAGCTTGATAACGCCCTGTCGACGATACCAAGGTTCTCAAGGACGACCTCAATATAATCCCGGGTGTCTTCCGAGGAGAGTCCGTGAAATGTATTATTGGTTTGAATGTGCTGCATGGCTTTAGCGAACCTCGGTTTGTCGCAGAACAACAACGCCGTCTGGTAATGCAGTTCCAGCATGGCAGACGGCAATACGGTGCTTTCTTTGAGAATCGTAAAAGCTTCATCATTTTGACTGATTTCCCGCAATGCCAGGCAAAGCTTGATTCTTGACCGATAATGTGTTGGATTTACCGACAGGGCCCTTCGAAACCAATGAACCGCATCTTTAATCTGCCCGCGAATCATCAGTAAAACCCCATACTTATAATATAAATCCGCATTCGGACCGGCACTGGACATCTTCTTGCGCCAGCCATTGATAAAGGTCTCAATGATATCATCCCGGGTCAGCGATTCCTCGGACTGCATCTCATCCTGATGGAGTGATGACTTCAGATGCAATGCCGCCGTTTCTGCAAACAAAAGAATGCTGTTTTGATGAATACTGGCCGACAAGGATAAGGTCTGCTCTGATTCAATGGATTGACCTTCCAGATATTGAGCAATTGCAAGGCCTGCGTATGCATCGATTATTTCATCATTAATCTCAGCCGCCTTGTTAAATTGTTCAGCAGCCAGTCCGGGGTGCCCGTCTCGCAGATACTGACTGCCCAGCTTAATCGTGGCTTCCAGTGAATTCGGCTGCATCCGAAGGGCGGCTTCGTAGTGTGAAATTGCCTCTGTCACCCTGCCGGCATGCCTGCAAATATCACCCAGCTGGACATAAAGTTCCGGCATCGCCCCAATTTGATCCATAATCGAATAAATATTCTCAAACGCCTGCTCATAAAGTCCCTGCTCAAGCAGCGGCGTCAATTCGTCTTCTTTGCCATCCTGATTGAAATTGTCCGGATGCGATAAAATTGCCAGATTAAATGCATCAATTGCCTGGGCATAGTGCTCGGAGGAAAGATAAAGATACCCAAGCAGCGTAATAGATTCAATATCATCTTGGTGTTCGGACGTCAATACGATGTATTCTTCAATAGCCTTATCAATTCTGCCGTTGCGCAGATGAATTGCAGCCATTCGCTGGCGCGGCAGCTGGAGATGACGTTTGAATTTCAGGCAATCCTGATAAAACTCGATAGCCTGATCAATCTGTTCCAGACGTTCACAGCAAAAGCCTATCAGATACAGTGCCATGGTGTTGTGCGGCTGACGCAGATAAACGCTGCGGGCCTGATCAATGGCACCCTGCAAATCATTTTTTTGGATGCAGATTGACGCTGCAGCAATCCGCCCGCGAGGACAGTCCGGCTTTTCGAACAAATAAAAACGCAGAACCTGTTCGGCCTGGTCAAAATTCCGGTCGGAAAGCAGTTCAATCACCCTGCCAAGCTGTTCATCCTGTCCGCCCTGGGCCGGATTTGCAGGCTGCTGAACCGCAAGCCAATTCCAAACCAGTTCGACACTGTCTATCGTGATCCCTTTTCCAAAGATCTCGAGGAGTTTACTCATCCTCTTGGTTCCTACCCTAAATTAAGTACATTAATTAAGCATTACAAACGGTTGTACTTGGGGTATCGACGAAACATTTGGCCCGATTAAGGCGAATCAAATAAGGAGTTGGTTTTTAAGATACTTAAAGAAATGTCCTTGCCATGTTTACCGGCTATAACGACTGCGGGTCATCTAGAGACTGGTTATAGGACTCACAAAAAGGATTACACCGCCCTATTATAGACATACTATATCATAAAGTGAAGTTTAACGGGCGTGCGATGCTTTTTCCACTTCACTCAAATAGGCAAGCGTTTTCTCCAGACGATCTGTCAGATGCTTGAGTTTAAGCATGGTCTTGACACGAGTAATCAACTCCCATTTATTGACAGGCTTGCTCAGAAAATCATCTGTTCCTGAATTAATCGCCTTTTCAATATCTGCCAGCTCATTGAGTGCCGTAACCATAATAACGGGAATATGTGCGGTTTCGGGATCGTTTTTTATCCGTCTGCAGACCTCAAAACCGCTGATTTTGGGCATCATCACATCCAGCAATACCAAATCAGGTATCTGGGTGGAGATAATCTCGAGAGCTTCCATCCCACTGGACGCAGATACTGTCTGACAGTCCACATCCTCCAGGTAAGCCATGATCAGCTCCAGATTCTGAAGGTTGTCGTCAACCACTAAAACAACTGGTTTTTTTGCATCGTCTTTGGATTTATTCATCGTTATATCAGAGCTATTATATCCTATTTGGTTCATTGTATTATCTTACACTATGGTAATTTCTTTGCAAGTGATATCTTTTGGCGTTACACCACATCATGCTGATCAATATAAGTTTCAAGATTTTATCAGTAAAATGTCGATACTTAAAATATTCGTATAGTGAGTAGCTAAGATTAGAAAAAACAATGATTTAAAACAAAGGGGCAATGGATGAACGGCGTGCTGCAAAAACGACAGGCCCTGCATCGTCAACTGCAATTTCGGGAAGAACAGTATAACCATCTGATTCGGCAGTCAGATCAGTTGCATACTTTGGCTGCCGTGGGCATGGCCTGGGCGATGACTGCCCATGAAATGAATAATCTGCTGACGCCGGTTGGCAGCTATGCCCAGCTCGCCCTGAGTCATCCCGAGGACACAGAATTAGCCCAGAAAGCCCTCAGTAAGGCGATGAAGCTCAGTCAGAAAGCGACAGAAATGCTGCAGCGAGTCATGGTCTTGGCAGGCCAGAAACCTTTCTCGACCCAGGAAGTCTCTATTAAATCTCTTATTGAAGACGTATTCGGTGGAATTGGTCGTGATTTCGAAAAAGATAATATCCGTGTTTCGATTCAGGTGCCGGAGGATTTATTAATTTGGGCAGATGGGCCGTCGCTGCGGCAGGTTTTGATGAATTTGATTCTCAACGCCCGCCAGGCTATGCTGGGGCAGCCCGGCGAACTGCGAATTCGGGCATATTGCCACGAAGATGCTGTCTGGATTGAAATCATCGACACCGGTCGCGGGATTGCCCCGGCGTCGCTTCGACAGATATTTGAACCCTTTTATTCCACAAAGAAAAATTGTCCTGATGGCCCCAATAATGGCCTTGGACTGTCCTTTTGTAAACGGATTATCGAGAAACATGACGGCCTGATCAGTGCGGAATCAGAAGAAGGCAAAGGAACCTGTTTTAAGATTCGTCTGCCTAAAAAAGAGATCACGGTTTAATCCGAATACGTCTCGAGCAAGCAATCGTGAGTTTTTTGATTGACAATTCACTGCGTTTTCTGTTTATGCTAGGACTGCTGTTTTGTTCCGGTTTCTGTTCTGCCGCAGAGACGGCTTTTTTTCATTTGTCACCACGCAAAGTCGGCGGCTTTGCCAAGTCTTCCAATCGCTTTGAATGGCTGACATGGCATTTATTGCAAAGCCCAAATCGTTTATTAACTACCCTGCTGTTCTGCAACCTGTTGGTCAATATCCTGTTTTATTCGCTGGCTGGAATTACGACCGTTCATATACAGGAACTGTACAACCATTCTGCGGCAGCATTATGGGCGGTTGGTGTGTTTATCTCACTGCTGATTTTCGGTGAAATGCTGCCCAAGGCATTCGCCTATGCAAATGCCTATGCCATGTGCATGACTGCCGTCTTGCCTTTTTATTTTTTGTTGAAAATCCTGACCCCTCTGCTGGCAGCCATTGACTATATCATCATAAAACCGGCCGTTCGCCTTTCTGCTCCGGTCACCCAGACCGGGGATTCGCAGGAACCGGTTACACTGAACCAGCTTCGCATTTTGCTGGACCAGTCCGCCCGCAAAGGACTCTTGACTCAGGATGAAAACCTGCTGCTGCTCGAAGTGCTGGAACTGGGGCTTCTGAAAGTCCGTCATGTCATGCGGCCCCGGGTGGAAATGAAGGCTTGTTCGATTCATTCCAGCCATGCCGCTTTGCAGGAAACCATGTATCAGTACCGACTTCGCCAGATTCCCGTGTATACCGACAGTATTGATTCCATTGTTGGTGTAGTCCACTTTCGCGATCTGTTGACCAATCCCGATAAGCCGGTAGAGCAGCTTGTCAAACCGGTGCATTTTGTGCCGGAGCAGAAAAATGTGGAATCACTGATTGCTTTTTTTCAGAATAACGCCATTGATATCGCAATCGCTGTCGATGAGTATGGCGGAATCGCAGGATTGGTGAAACTGGATGACATTGTCGATCAGCTCCTGGGCGCCGATGAACAACAGCAGCAAATGAGCGTTCCGATTCAGCAAATCGGCCCGATGACCTACCGCCTGTCGGCCCGGCTTTCGATTCTGGACTGGGCCGAAGCCTTTGGCGTGGATCCCGAACAGATACGCTTGACAACTATTGGCGGCCTGGTAACCGCCCTGCTGGGACGCATACCCAAAAACGGCGATGTTGTGACCTGGCAGAATATGAAATTTACAATCGAAACCGTAAAGAATAATCGCATTGAGAGTCTGATTTTATCTCTGGAACCGCTGGTAGCCAAACCATGAAAGATATTGCACTGCTCCTGTTTGTTATTGTGATGTTCCTGTGCAGCGCCTTTTTTTCCGGCGTGGAGACAGGCATCTATCGGCTCAGCCGCTTTCGCCTGCGTCTGGGTACCGAACAGGGATGGGCTTTTTACAAGCAATTATCCACCGCCATCGCCGACGGTCAGGGATTAATCCTGTCGCTGCTGCTGGGCAACAATCTGGTCAATTATCTGGCGACCAGCTGTCTGGCGTGGTGGCTGCTGTCATATCTGAAGGATGAAAATATGGCAGAATTCTACACCACAGCCATCATGACACCGGCCCTGTTTGTTTTCGGTGAAATACTGCCCAAAAGTGTGTTCTTCTACCGTGCAGATGGTCTCATACGACCGCTGGCTCCCGCGATATGGTCGGTATGGCGGATATGTACCATCAGCGGCGCCGTAAAATTGATGCGGCTATTATTCAAGATATTTTCCCGGCTCTTCCGAATTTCCGTGGATACCGCCGCCGCCGTCGATATCACCCAGCGCAGCCAGGTCCGTCAAATCATTCAGGAAACGCGTGACGAAGGCCTGCTGACGTCGCTGCAGAAGAATATGATGCAGCGGCTGATTAACATTCCTGAAGTCTCCGTCGGAACGGTCGTGGTGCCGATGAGCAAAGCCGAAATGGCGGAGATTAACAGCAATCGCGCGGCGCTGCTGGCCATAGTCGCACGATGTCCCCATCGCCGAATTCCGGTATATGAAAAAGACCGCAACACGATTATCGGTTTTATGGATATCTATCAGACGCTGGGGGCGGGTGTTGAATTTGAAAATCTCAGAGCATTTTTACAGCCGATCGTCCAGATGGACATGTCGATTTCCGTGCTGGATGCCATATCCATCATGCGGAAAGGACCGCACCGGATTGCTGTAATCACGACCTCACAATCAGGTTTGCTGGCCGATCAGAAAAAACCGCTGGGCATATTGACCTTGAAAGACCTCGTCGAAGAGCTGACTGGAGAGCTGGCTCGATACGAAATCGTTCCGGATAAATCTAAAACTTCCGGTCATAAATCGACTTTGTAATTTCGTTAATCCAGTTGCGGGTCAGACCGTTGCCGCCTTCGGTCAGGATGCTGAACAGGATGTCGCCCGAGGGAGTTTTGCAAATTCCGCTGAATGCCCGAACGCCCGAGATGTAACCTGTTTTTCCCAAAATCCGTCCTTGATACTGCGGCTCCTGAAAATACTTGGATGTCGTTCCGTCCTCCCCGCCAACCGACAGACTGCTTTCAAACATAGCCCAGTCGGAGCTGATGTAAAGATCTTTCAGGACGGAAACAATAATTCGCGCTGTCAGGCGGTTATTTCGGCTCAGTCCCGATCCGTCATCGAGAACAAAATCATTGGGATCCGCCCCAAGCGAACACAAATAATTGCCCGCAAGCGTCAGACCATGAGGCCATTCGCCGTTGATGCGGCCTTTGGTCTGTTCAGCAGAAATAGTCTTAATCAGCGATTCGGCTGCCAGCCCCAGACTGTCCTTGTTGCACCGATAAAGCACATCGGCCAGTCGTGTTTCAAATGTATGCAGAATCTGCAGAGACGGATTATGCTTGACGTATTGCCCAAGCAAACCGCCCTGAACATCAATGCCTTCAGAAGCCAGGCATTCTTTTAGATGCCATGCGAAAAAAGCCACCGGTTTTTCGATGGCAACATCAAAGCTCGTTGCGCCGCGAAGATTCCCCTTGACAATCAGCACATTCGGTTTGGAATTACGATAGGCTCCCAGGGCACTGCTGCCGCTGCCCACAATGCGAACCTGGTTGATAAACGACAGAAAAGAAGTTTCTGGTTCAGTGCCCAGAATGACTTTGCCTTTTCTGTTCTCGGCCAGAATTCGAATGCAGTTATTGTTGTAGTTGATTCCGCTGACCTCACAGGCGTACCATTGATTGAGCTGATCGGCAGGCCATGCGGGATGGACACGATTGTTATCAAAAAAACTGGTATCCACAATAATATCGCGGACCGACGTAATATTATTTTTTTTAAGTACGTTGGCTATCGTATCCATAACCCACCCGGCGCTGCGGTTGTAGCGGGTATCTGTTGCAAGATCACCCAAGAGGGGATCCCCGCCTCCCACAATTATCAGGCTGCCGTCCAGCAGACCGACCTCGGTCTTAAAGACATAATCAGTGCCCAGATAATGCACCGCTGCCGCGGTTGTTACAAGTTTCATGTTGGATGCGGGCATGAAGGGCGTGTCGGCATTCCGTGCAAAAACAGACTTTCCATCCGAGGCATTTACAACCAGAATAGAGTACCTGGTTTTTTTCTGGCTGGACTCGCGGAGCACTTCATCGATCGGTTTGGATGCTGCAGCATGCGAAGCTGTACAGCAGCATAATATCAACCAAATACTGAAATAGTTTCGACTAAACATGATCAATCAATTCATTTACCAATCCGTTTGCATTACTACACAGGGAAAAAGATTCCCCCGTCATTCCATGAGACATAAATTTTGGATATACCATAGATTTTGGTGCTGTTCAAGAGGGGATATCCTGTTTTTTCCGATTTGCAGCCTGGATTGCTTCCTTTATTCAATATGTTATATATTATTATTAAATAAAGACTTACGCTATATTTTGCGGAATTATTTTCGAAATCTTTTTTACTCCTGTAGTTGACATCGTTTTTTGAGGGTGCTATACTTATCCCTGTTAGGAACCAAGAAGGTGAATACCGGAAAAAATGGGAACAAAAACATAGACGGTGAATTAGATTTTGGCGGCTTTCTTTGCCGTGGCGGGCTTCCGGAATGTCAGTGGATGAATATTCCGGAAGCTTTTTTTATCTGTTAACCTCTTATTTAGAAAGAGCTTATGAGTTCTTCAGATAAGCTATCACAAGCCAAGGGAATGTTTTGGGCAACGGTTCTTAGTAACCAGCAAATCCGGACCTGTTACTACCGCTTAATAATAGAACTGGAGGCTGATGCTGTACCATTATTCCAATCAGTCATTCCTGGCCAGTTTGTCATGTTGGATTTGACACAAACCGCCCTTCCTGCTCAGGAGAAAATCCCGGATTCTCTCAAAGACACCGTGAAAAGACAGCTTATTCTACGCCGTCCTTTTAGTTTTTCAGATGTTTCCGTCGGTCAGGGGGAAAATGGCCCGGTCGTTAAACTCGAAATCATGTATTGCGTTTTGGGGCCTTCCACCGTACGCATGACCAGTTTATCCAAAGGGGATAAAATCAATGTCCTTGGTCCCCTTGGAAATGGCTTTAATATACTGCCGGACAAAGAGTTATCGATTCTCATTGCCGGCGGCATGGGCGCCCCCCCTCTTCTTCATATGGCCTCCGTTTTAAAGAAGCTTTCTACGAAGGTGCTCGTTTTTGCCGGCGCCAGAAGCTGTGATGACCTGCCGTTTACAATTCGCATTGGAAATATTACCGGTCTTGTATTGGAGGAATTCTGGCAATTGGGTGTGGATTGTCAGATTGCCACCGATGACGGCTCTGCCGGTTTTAAAGGCTATGTAACCGCTTGTGCTGAAAAATGGTTGAGCCAGAATACCTGGAATCCCGAGAAGACAGCAATTTACGCATGCGGGCCGGAAGTCATGCTGGCTGAAGCGGCCAAATTGGCTTTTAAGCATAATGTGCCCTGCCAGGTCAGCATGGAACGTATGATGGCCTGCGGGATAGGATTGTGCCAAAGCTGTGCGATTGAACACAAAACCGCCCAGCCGCAGCAGACCGAATATAAATTATGCTGCAAAGAAGGCCCGGTCTTTGATGCCCGCGATGTGGTTTTCAGCAAGGAAGGATAAGGCGGATGGAACAAACTTTCGATTTAAGCATTCAATTTGCAGGTTTAACGCTGAAAAATCCCGTTTTTACCGCGTCCGGCACCTGCGGCTATGCGGATGAATTGTCGGATTTTATGGATATCGGTTCTCTGGGCGGATTTATCACGAAAAGCATTTCTGTCCTGCCGCGTAAAGGCAATCCAACCCCGCGTGTCGTCGAAACAGACTCCGGGATGCTCAATGCCATTGGCCTGGCTAATCTGGGGCTGGATCGATTCCTGGTGGAAAAAATTCCAGTTATTCAACAGCTGCGTACAGCCGTGTTTGTCAATATTGCAGGTCAGACGATTGAAGATTATGTCCGCGTGACTGAACGTCTCAGCGGTATCGACGGCATCGCAGGTTTTGAACTGAATATCAGTTGTCC
>JAFGQP010000264.1 GCA_016935635.1 Sedimentisphaerales bacterium | reverse complement strand
TTGTCACTGGCAGGAGTCACCGGCCGAACCTCTTTTTTAGTATGTATCAGCTTGCCATCCAGCCAAATCATAACGCCATCGTCGCTGCCAACCTCAAAAACAGCGTCGATTTGGGCCTCGGAAACGAGATTTGTCCGAAGATAAGCGACCCTGTCGTTTCCAGATAATACTTTTCCTATGTTAACCATCCAAAACTGGTCTTGATTATCAGACATCGGCATCGGCTTCCAAGTTACACTTCCCGCATCAGTTTCTGGAACAAATTTTATGGCATATAAATCATCGGCGGTTTTTTGTGCTTCCGTGTAAGGTCCAGATACTTCCCATTTCAGTATATATCCCGCTTTTTTATCCAATTCACGATATATTTTCCCAGCCTGTTCTTTCAGCGAATTATTCGCAGATGTCTCCATGATTTTCTCTAAGGCAGCCTTGGCCTTTGTTGATGTCAGACCTGAGCCAATTTTAGAGCAAATCCCAACAATAGCAACTTCGGCCTCAGCCTTTAATTCAGGATTTTCCATTGCTGCTATTGCCACATTCAGCGCTTTTTCGCTGCCATAGGCACTCAGTGCACTGAGGACCTGCTTTTGTTCAGCGCTGCGATTTACCAGTGTCATCGCATCGGCAATTTCATCGACAATCTGATCGCTGGAACGGCCGGGGTCTTTGCTGACCATTCTTAAATAAGAGCGGAAAGCAATGACTTTGGTCTTTTCGTCCTGACTTTTTGCTGCAATCTGTTTCATCTCCCGGGCGAAATCGCTGCCGGGCCAGTCCGACATGGCTCGAAATGCCGCCTGAGCGATTTCCGCATCCGCGGCTGCAGCCTGCTTACGGAGGAAATCAACGGTCTGACTGTCGCCAATACGTCCAATCGCAGCCAGCAGCGCCATTTTTGCATTCTTATCTTGTGTTTTCTCATAGGCCTCGGTCAGGACCTTGGCACTTCCCTGCCCTTGAGACTGTTTTCCAGCCACAGACACAACCAGACCCTGCAGGGCATTATCCGGCTTTTCCACCAGCAACGCAACCAACGATGATAAATCTTCCGGCACAGCAATAAGCTGCAGTGCCCGAACCGCTTCCTGTCGGATGCGATTATCATCGCCGCGGGCCAGAGTCAGCAGACTGCTCATGGCCGCACGAATCTGCCGCTGGCCGGTGGTGCGAATCAATTCCCGGCAAACCGCTTTGTCGGCATCGCTTGCCGCTGGTTTCTGAAGCATGGCAGCAATCGTCTGATTGACATTTTTGTCCGACAGGGTATCCAGCGTATAGCGAGCCAGGTCCTGTTCTCCTCTGTCGGTCGCACGGGCGGCGGTCTGAGCCAGCACTTCGACGCAGCCCGCATCACCCACAACCTGCAGCGCTGCGACGGCGGCATTGCGGACCTCTGAAGATTCGCTTGCCAAGGCCTTCATGGCATAATTTTTACCCGCAGCATTCCCGCCGGCGGCAATGGCACCCAGCATGCGCACCTGCTGATCAGCCGGGAGATCATTGGCTCCGGCCAGGATTTTTTCCATCGTGGTCGCATCCCTGATCTCACGAACCAGGGTAATCGCAGCGGTCATCACGATCGGATCTTTGTCCTGCAGTGCGGGGACAATCACCTTTTCGGCCTGTGCCGGCTGCAGCTGCACCAATCCGCGTAATGCCCCGGCCCGAATAGCAGACGGATAGTCCGGCCCATATAGCTGTTGATAGATTGCCGCTGCTTTTGAGCTCTGTGCTTTTTGAGCACAGCTCAGGAGTGCATCCAAAAGCTGCATTTTATTATCCTGCGAAACGGTCTTAACTGAAGCCAGCAGTATATCTGCAGCATCTGCGGTACCGATTCTGCCCAGCGATTGAATTGCCGAAACAGAGATTGCCTGCGAGGGATTCTGAATCAAATCACCCAGAGGCTTGACTGCCGAAGCTGTTTTTCGTGCACCCAGTGAGGAAATAATCCCGATTTTAATCTTTTCGTCTTGTGTTTTTGTTAACAGTCCCAGCAGGGCCTGATCCACCGCATCTCCCGGAATGCGTTCGATGGCATAACGGGCAATATCAGATGTCTTGGGGTCAGCCAGCATTGGGCCAAGCACCGGGACCGATTTTTCCGTACCGAACAA
The DNA here is from genome assembly GCA_016935635.1 of Sedimentisphaerales bacterium. GTDB lineage: Bacteria > Planctomycetota > Phycisphaerae > Sedimentisphaerales > Anaerohalosphaeraceae > Anaeroglomus. Next base: position 5,496 of record JAFGQP010000264.1, on the reverse strand, counting down.
TCCGAGCTGACGACAGAACATGTCTTTGGCGTCATACGGGACAGATGCATCCTGCAGGGCAGCCAGAACCGCGGTTTCAATGGCTGCCAGCCCGGCGGGATCGTCCATCCGTGCAACAATCATTTCCTGCAGCTGCGTAAACGACAGGCGGCTTTTTCCATATTCATAGGATTTGGCCTGTTTGATCACATCGTCCAGCTTGCTTTTATCCAATGGGGCCAGCAGCGGTTTGGTCGGGACATCATAATCGCCCAGAGCAAACTGAATCCCGGCCAGATAATGCTGCAAAACAGCCGGCGTCCAGGTCAAATGATGATTATGCCCCAGGGAGCAATAAAACATCCTCCCTTTGCCCCAGTTTTTGATCCAGGTTATCCCGGTATCAGCATCCTTGGATGGAACACCCCGGGCGTTTCTGGTCACTTCATCCGACATGTCCAGGCTCATCAGAACAAGCTGTTTGCTGCGGGAATACAGCGGTGCGGCAGTCAGGTATATTTCATCATTGACCTTGAATCCCTTGCCTTCAAACATCGTCATCAGGGGGTGATTGGGCTGATCAATCTTGATCGCCCAGGTTCCGCCTCCCGTCCAGGGATGACTCGTGAACTGTCCGCCCATCATCTCGGCGGCTTCGGGCCATTCATAGAAATTATCCGTCGCGGCATGGATGCCAATAATACCCTTGCCGCCTTTGACAAAATTCATGAATGCGGTTTTCTGGGCATCATTAAACTTCAGATGGGTCGTATTGTTCAGGCAGACTGCATCATACTTCCGGAGATTCTGTTCGGTAAAGACTGCCATATCGTCCGAAAAATCCGCCTTAAATGCGCCGGTTTTGGCCGACATGATTTCCAGGGCTTTGATCCAGTAGGGTATGCTGCTGTGCACGAACCCATCACATCGACTGAACACCAGAACAGCTCTCTGGCGGGCAGGTGTGACGATTGGCTTATCCGGCATTGCCGCGGTGATTTTGCTTACTTCATCCTGCGTTACAGCATTGGCCGGACGGCCCAATCCCATCACCATTCCACATAACACAACTGTTATCAACCCATTCTTAATCATGTCTTAACTCTCCTATCGTGCTTAATCGTACTTGTCCTGATTGTTGTTTCAGGTTGAAAAATTCACATTATTTTTCTCGCCGGCAGACCTAATTTAGAGAAGCCACGGGCTTCGCATGGTTCTGCCGAGCATTTTTTCCGCCACCGGGTCATTGAAAATCTGTTCTGTGGCAGGATTGAATTTGATTTTCCGCTCCAGCAGCATGGCAATCTGGCCGAGATGACCAACGGTGGCTGAACGATGAGCGGTCTCGCAGGGCGTCAGTGTCTGGCGTCGGCTCTTGACGCAATCCAGAAAATTGCGTGTATGGCCGGGAGAATGCAGCAGATGAATGTCGCCGGCTCCCAGCGGTTCATTTCGGATTGCATCGGAAGACGTTACCATCCTTTGCCGATTTACGTGTATCCATCCATCCGAACCAATCCATTTGGTTCCATCCTGAATGTCATTATGTCCGCCGGCAATCACCATCTGAATGCCATTTTCATAAACCGCGTTCAGTCGATAACGGGTTGCGGTGTTCCACAAGCCCTCGGCGGGATAGTCTCCCCTGCCTTCGATTTCGACCGGTCCGGTATGGTCCAAATCCAGACCCCAGTGGGCAATATCTACATGATGCCCCACCCAGTCCATCAGTTGACCGCCGCCGTAATCCAGAACCCAGCGCCAGTTTTTGTGCACACGGGCTGGACAGTATGGGGCCAGCGGAGCAGGTCCCAGCCAGAAATCATAATCCAGTTCCGGCGGAGGGGGACAGGCGGTTTCCTGGCCTCGGGTACCCCCAAAATCCGCATGGCCGGAGGGAAGTCCGACTTCCACGGTATGAATCTTGCCGATACGGCCGTTGCGAACCAGCTCACAGGCCTGCCGGAAGTGTGAAACCGAACGCTGCCAACTGCCGGTCTGCCAGATGCGGCCGTAATACTTGACTGCATCACATAACAGCCGACCTTCACGCAGATTGTGGGTCAGCGGTTTTTCGCCAAAAATATCCTTGCCGGCTTTGGCGGCGGCAACTCCAATCAGGCCATGCCAATGGTCCGGAAGCGACAGGCAGACGGCATCGATATCGGGGCGAGCCAGCAAATCTCGAAAGTCCCCATAAGCTTTGCAATCCTGGTTGCCATAAGTTGAATCCACTTTCCTTTTTGCATCGCGAAGGTGATTGGCATCCACATCACAGACAGCCACAACCTGTGCATCATTTTCGTTCAGGAAGGAATCCATGTTGCCCCCGCCCTGCCACCCGATGCCGATACACCCCACAGTGATGCGGTTGCCGGCCGAGGGACTTGCTGCACGGGCCACGGATTTAAAAATAAATGGAAGTCCTGTAAAACCAGCCGCAGCCGCAACAGACCGCCTGATTAACGTCCTGCGATTCATTTTTTTCATGACTGTATTCTCGATTGAATCAAATGCGGAATCCCTGCTCTGTGCAAAGATTCCTGCTTTTACAACCGCCACGGACTCCGGAACGAACGAGACAGATAGCAATTGGCGTAAGAGTCATTGACAAATTCTTCTTTGGCTGCATCCCAGTGCAATTTTCGTCCGGCCAGCATCGCGATTTCGCCCAGCAATCCCACACTGATGGATCGATGTGCAATACGGGCCGGGGTAATGGTTTCCCGACGGTTTTTTACACAATCGATAAAATTCTGCTGATGATTGCTGCTTTTATACAGGCGAATTTCTTCGGGGCCGATTTTTTCCTGGAGAATCGTCGGGTCGGATGCATCGATCCTGTCGCCGCGATCCACATGAATCCAGCCCTTGTCGCCATACCAGACCGCCCCCATGCCTTTGGGCTGGGCTGAGGCGTTGGCAACTTTGATTTTCACGCCGGTGGCGTATTCACATTCAAAGGAATAGGCATAAGGGGTATCGTAAACGCCCACGGTATGATACTTGCCCTGGCCTTCGATCGTGACAGGACCGCTTTCATCCAGGCCCAGGCCCCAATGAGCAATATCGATATGGTGACCTGCCCAGTCGGTCAACTGGCCGCCCGAATAATCCATAATCCAGCGCCAGTCCCAGTGCGGGGCCTGGCCGCCGTAGTCCATGAAAGGCCGCCATGGGGCAGGCCCAAGCCACATCTCCCAGTCCAGCGCCTGCGGGACCGGCTTGATACTGGCCTGTTTAGGGCCGCCGCCGTCGGGAAGCCCGACTTCGACATAATGGACTTTTCCAATCCGGCCATTACGGACCAGTTCGCTGCCGCGATGGAAATTGGCAATCGACCGCTGCCAGCTTCCTGTCTGCCAGATGGTTCCATACCGGGCGACGGCATCACAGATCGCACGCCCTTCCCGGATGGTACGGGCAAGCGGTTTTTCGCCATAGATGTCAATGCCTTCCCGGATGCAGGCGACCGCCATGGCTGCATGCCAATGGTCGGGCAGAGCCAGCATGGCTGTATCGACTTTTTCTTTGGCCAGCAATTGGCGATAGTCGCCATAGCTGCGGCAATCCTGGTTGCCATACCGTCTGTCGACAGCATTTTTGGCATCGCGCAGATGGTTCTGGTCCACGTCGCAGACGGCCACCAACTGAACCTCCGGGATGTGCAGAAACGCATCCATGTTGCCGCGTCCCATCGAGCCGCACCCGATCGCCGCCATGGTGATGCGATTGCTTGGAGCAATATACCCGTTTTTACCCAGTGCAGAAGGTTGAATTAGATAGGGAAAACCAACTGCACCCGCAAAAGCCGCAGAAGCTTTCCGGAGAAAGCTTCTGCGATTGATTTTAGTGGATTGTGTCATTGCAATAATCCTGATTATCGATTGTCTTTATCGAACGCCGCGTCAAATGCCAGCCTAGAAGGCTGGAAATCGGTTCGTTTCACAAACGCACAGGCCTCCCGGGCACCATGCATCCGGTCCATGCCGGAATCTTCCCATTCCACCGACAGCGGTCCGTTATACCCGATATGATTCAGGGTGCGGATAATCTCTTCGAAATTCACGCCGCCATGACCCAGTGAACGAAAATCCCAGCCCCGCTGCGGATTGCCGAAATTCAGATGCGAAGCCAGGATGCCGTTATAGCCATCCAATTGAATGGCGGCATCCTTCATGTGGACATGATAGATGCGATCCGAGAATTCGTTCAGGAACCGTACCGGATTGACCATCTGCCAATGCAGGTGGCTGGGGTCAAAATTAAAGCCGAAGGTCTTGCGGTTGTTGATCGCCGCCAGGGCCCGCTTGGCAGTCACAATATCAAATGCAATTTCAGTCGGATGGACTTCGAGTGCAAACCTGACGCCGCATTCATCGAACACATCCAGAATCGGATTCCACATCTTGGCGAAATACTTGAATCCATCGTCGATCATTTTATCCGTGACCGGCGGGAAGCTGTAGAGGAAATGCCAGATCGAGGAACCGGTGAAGCCGTTGACCACTTTGACGCCCATATTTTTGGCCGCCTTGGCCGTGGCCTTCATCGCCTTGACCGCCCAGGCCCGTTTCTTTTCCGGGTCGCCTTTGCAGTCGGCGGGAGCAAAACCATCCGAACGGCTGTCATTGTTCAGGTCGCAGACAAGCTGTCCCGCCAGGTGGTTGCTGATTGCAAACAGCTTTAAATTATTGTCTTCCAGAATCGCCTTCTGTTTCTTGCAGTATGCGGTATCTTTTGCCGCTTTGAATACATCAAGATGATCACCCCAGCAGGCCAGTTCCAGGCCATCGTAGCCCATCTCTGCCATCATGGGTGCCAATTCTGCCAGCGGGATATCGGCCCACTGCCCGGTAAACAGCGTAACAGGTCTTGCCATAGCTATCTCTCCTAATATTTCTTATGGTTGGTGTCTTATTTTGCGAATGAAGTCCATTTTTTGCTGCTGCCGGCGCTCTTTAAGAGGGTTTGCAGGAACAGCATGCCGCGAAGGCCGTCCTCGACTTTCGGGAAATCCCGCACGATGGCATCGACTTTCTTGCCTTCGATATTGGCCCGAACCGTATCAGCGAAATTCAGATAGATGTTGGCCATGGCTTCAAAGAAGGCTTCCGGGTGTCCCGAAGGCAGGCGGGTGGCGCGGGCGGCGGCGGCACTTTCTTTGCCGATATAATCATTGCCGCGTTTCCAGACCTGGGTCGGCTGGCCCATCATTTTGACATACAGATAGTTGGGATGTTCCTGATGCCATTCGAGGCCGCCCTTTTCACCATAAACCCAAATCGCCAGATTATTTTCTTCGCCTACGGAAATCTGACTGGCATGCAGAACACCTCTGGCGCCATTGTCAAACTTTACAAGACAATTGATATCGTCATCTACTTTGCGACCCGGAACAAAGGTGGTCAATTCCGAGCATAAATGGGTAATTTTCAGGCCGGTGATATACTCGGCAAGATTTTCAGCATGGGTTCCGATGTCGCCGCCACAACCTGAACCGCCGCTTTGTTTGGG
>JAFGQP010000263.1 GCA_016935635.1 Sedimentisphaerales bacterium | reverse complement strand
TAAAAAGAGAGGGTGGTGTGACCAGCATCACTTTTGACTATAGGCCGCGGGTGACCCTCGCGGCTTTTTTATTTGATAGCCCAGCGTAATTTCGCCGAACTGCTGCGCGGGTTGGAGGCCATCTCGCCACGCGAGGGTGTAATCACGTCTTTGGCCGCCGCCGAATAGACTCTATCGCGTACCCCATCGGCAAAGGCATGTTTGACCAGCCGGTCCTCGCCGCTGTGAAAACTCAGTATCCCGATTCGCCCGCCCTCCCGCAGGCAATACGGCGCTACACGCAGCAATTCCCTCAGCGCCCCCTGTTCATCATTGACCAGTATCCGCAGCGCCTGAAACGTCAGCGCCGCCGGGTGCAGCAGCCCCGGATTCTGCCGCCGCTTCCAGTCCTGCATCGTGATGCCCTTGACATCAAAAATCAGCGCGACAAGCTGCCCCGTTTCGACGAATTTCTCCGTCACACGCCGCTGGACCACCTGCCGTGCAATCGCCCGGCAGTCCGGCTCATCGGCCAGTGCTTCCAGCGCCTCGGCCAGTTCCTTTTCCGACAATGTATTGAGCAAATCCGCCGCCGTCCGCTGCCGCCGGTCATCCATCCGCATATCCAGCGGCCCATCATGCTTATAACTCATCCCGCGGGCGGGATTGTCAATCTGCATACTCGACAGCCCCAGGTCGGCGAATATCACATCAAACCCCTCCAACCCCTCCTTAGTCATCACATTGGCAATCCCCGCAAAATTGCTCCGATACAGGCTCATCGGCACCCCCAGCTCCTCCAGCCGTTGGCGAGTCCGTTCCAGTTCGGCTCCATCCACATCAAAGCCCACCAGCCGGCCCGTCGGCCCAATCCGCTGCATGAATTCCGACGCATGACCGCCATAACCCAGCGTACAGTCCGCCACCACCTCCCCCGCTGCGGGCCTGAGCACCTCCATCACCTCATGGACCAATATCGGGATATGTGTCCCCGCCGGCGTCTTGCCCTTGGCCCGAAGATGCTCCAGCAGCTCCGGATGCGCAGCGATGGCGTGTTCCTTGTATTTTTCGGTAAAATGCTTCGGATGCGTACCGCTGTAGCGCTTCCGCCGCCGCGGTTTATCCTGCCCCGATGAATCTGGCTCTTGTGACATATTAAATTATGCCTTTAAAAATGCCAGCAGCTCCGATCGCAGCGGATGTGCCTGGAGCCATTGTTTGACATCGATGATTTTGGCATAATCGGACGGGCCAAACCGAGCTTTATACATCTCATCCATGGCCCGGGCCTGCTGTTCCTGACGAACCTGGTTTTGCCAGATTTCCGAGAATATCTTATGCACATCATCGTGCAGACCGCGGCCCTTGAGGACTTCCCATTCATTCTTGTCGAACCAGATGCCGCCGCAGTTGCCGCAGTGATCCAGTGAAAATTCAACACCGTGACCGACTGGAAACCGCCGAAGGAAATGACCGCACTCCGGACACAGTTTGGCTTTGGGATTATCCTGAACACTCAATCGCGCATCGTCCATGGCAGAAGAAGCCAGCAGGCTCTTGCCGCTTTTTTCCTGCCATTGCCAATACTGATAGGATGCAATCCACCGGCCCGAACACTGGCTGCATTCGTATGCCGTCAAATTCTCTTCCAGTTGATTGCGATGCATCGCGGTATGTTTGCAAATGGGACAATACATAATCACTCCTTCCCTGAGAATCGTTTACTTTTGGTCGTCCTCGTCTTCATCCAGGTCCTCGGTGGGGCTGTCATAGTCTTCGTCACCGGCGGCTTCCTGGGCCAGATCCTTATACCCGGCGACTTCATCGGCCAGCATGTTCTTGCGCATCTGCTCGTACTCATCCACCGTCATGGTCACTTCGCGGGCCTGCGAGCCTTTGTATTCGCCGAGGATGCCGGCATTGGCCATCATCTCGATAATCCGGCTGGCGCGGGCATAGCCAATCGACAATTTCCGCTGCAATAGCGACACGCTGCCGCGTTTGGTCTCCAGCACAATCCGCACCGCATCGTCAAACAGATCGTCCTTGCTGCCTTCACCGATATCAATACGGTTCATCTGAACCAGCTCGGGATGATACTGCGGCTGGGCCACATCCTTGAGGAAATTGACCACGCCGCGGATTTCATCATCATCCAGGTACGCACCCTGCGAGCGAATCAGGTCGCTGGTGCCGGGCTTGAGGAACAGCATGTCGCCCTGCCCCAGCAGCGCCTCGGCGCCGTTCTGGTCAAGGATGATGCGGCTGTCCATGCGCGCCGCCACGCGGAAGCCGATACGACAGGGCATGTTGGCTTTAATCAGGCCGGTCACAACCGTCGCCTGCGGACGCTGGGTCGCAACCACCAGGTGAATCCCGACGGCACGGCTCTTCTGAGCAATACGCACGATATACGCTTCGACTTCCTTGGCGCTGGTCATCATCAGGTCGGCCAGCTCGTCGATGATAATCACAACGTACGGCAGCTTCTTGGGAATCTTCAGTTCTTCTTCCGGCGTGGACGGCCTGAAGATTTCGTTAATCTGTTCCGGCGACAGCATATTGTACGAAGCGATGTTGCGGACCTTGGCCTCAGCCAGCAGTTCGTACCGCTCGTCCATCGTCGTCGTCGCCCATTCGAGAATCTGTTCAGCCTTGCGGGTCTCGGTAATCGTCGGGCACATCAAATGCGGAATCGACTCAAAAGCCGCCATTTCCACCATCTTCGGGTCAATCAGAATCAGCTTGACCTCATCGGGCCGCCGGGTCAGCATCACACTGGTGATAATCGTATTGATGCAGACACTTTTACCCGAGCCGGTCGTACCCGCGATCAGCAGGTGCGGCATCCCCGCCAGGTCGGACACCAGCGCCTCGCCGGAGGAACTCTTGCCCAGAAACAGCGGAATCTGCATGCGGGCAATCTGCGAACCGCCGCGCAGAATCAGGTCCTTGAGCCGGACTGTCTCGCGCTGGCTGTTGGGGACTTCGATGCCGATGGTGTGCTTGCCCGGCAGCGGCGCCACAACGCGAACCGTCCCGGAACCCAGTGCCCGGGCCATATCATTGGCCAGGTTGGAAATCTGGTTGACCTTGATGCCCGGGGCCAGCTGCAATTCATACATGGTAATCGCCGGTCCCGGCTCGGCATTGACCACCTGGGCATTGATGCCGAACTCGTTGAGCAGACCTTCCAGCGTCTGGGCCTTTTCCTCGACCATCTTGCCCTGTACCGCGGCAAAGCCTTTTTCCGGCTCCTTGAGCAGGTCCAGCGGCGGAAGCTGATAATCATCGTAGGTCGCGGGCTTGTATTCCGGCTGCTTGGGCCGGGGTGCAGGACGCGGCTTGACAATCGGCTTGGGGGCCGGGGTTTTGGCTTCAGTTTCCCCGGTTTTGGTTTCTTCGGCTCCAGTCTCTTCTTCAACGGCTTCGACAGCGGCTTCTTCGCCAGCCTCTTCGGCCGTCTGTTCCTCACCTTCGGCTAATTCAGTCTGGTCTTCGGCCTCCTCTTCCTGTGCGGAAGGAATCATCGCAACCTTGGGCTTGCTGCGTCCCAGTTGAATCCGATTGGACAGCTTGATATCCCGCAGGGTACCATCGCCCTTGGCCTTCTGTTTTTCGCTCAGCCGTTTCCAGATATCGCCCAGCACAGCCGACTGCTCTTTGGCAGCATGAATCGCAGGGCCGGCAATGCCGAAGAATTTCATCACCCCAAACCCAAACCATCGCACCACCGCCAGCACCAGCGAATCCGCCAACAGCACCGCCCCCACCAGCCAGGTACAGCACAATACAATTACCGACCCCAGCAGGGCAACTTTCTGCTTGAGCAATCCCCCGGCAAAATTACCGATAATGCCGCCATTGCCCATCGGGAATTCATCCCCGGTAAAAGACAGAATCCCGCCGGGCAAGCGGATGACTTCATAATTATAGACCCACCCCAAAGCCCCCTGGTAAAACACCCCATACTCAGCGGTATTGACCGGCCAGAGCAGATACCACGTCGTCGAGGCCGCCGCGACCAGCAGCAGCATCCCGACAATTCGCAGCACCGGCTGGGTGATTTCCCTGCCTGCCAGATGCGTAATCAGCAGCCAGATACAGGCGAACAGCCCTACGAGAACCCCCGGACCGATATAGTAATGCATATAATAAGCCGCCAGCGCCCCCGCCGGGCCAATCCAGTTTGCTACCGGCTGATTGTGCGGCCAGGCATAGTCGCTCGGAGGGTCGGCAATGTCAAAACTAGCCGCACTGCAAAACAATAAAATGCAGCCGGTAAGTACAATACCCTCGACTGCGATACGATATAAATTGCTGTGTTTCACCGCTTTTCTGTAATCCTGTATCGGGTCGAAATCGGACAAACCCGGCCTCGACCGCTTATTGTCTATCTGTTTTCATCCCTTTTCAACAAAAACAGCCCTGATAACACTGGTAGGGCTGATTGTTATTGTATCGGTCAAAGGGGTCTTTTCTCTGTAAAGTCTGGAAAGATATTTCAGCCCCACCTATCCCAATCGCGAATCGCCGCTATTATCGGTGGTAAAACGATTTTTTCTTCACTTGAATGAGACGAGGACCGCTGAAGAACATAAACGACACCAGAATCAGCGCCGCCCCCGCCAGGCACAAAGTCGTCCGATAACGCGGGTAAATCGCCCGCTTCATCCACTCAGGAAGCTGCTCATTCGGATCGGTCGGCTGAGATTCTTCGATAATTTCTTTGGCCATGTCGGCAAGCTGGGAATTATATTCGGATGGATAGGCCGTATCTTTCTGCACCGGCATCTGACGGAGCGTAATCTGCTCCAGACGCTGCAGGACATTGGGTTCCCGCTCAATCAGGACAACCTGGGACTTGTATTGATCAATCAAATCCTTGATCTTTTCATTATCCTGCCGGGTCTTTTCAAGCATCTCCCGGCTCTGCAGATAATCCGTCAGCTCCGGCTTGACCAGAAACGACACCACCATCGCGGTCGCGCCCACCGCGAAAAACGTGCAGAATATCAGATATCGTATCAACAGTCCCAGCCTGCTCATGCCACAACCGCCCTTCTCGACGGACCGCAGTCAATAAAAAAAGCAGAGGTCCCCGCAATAGAGACCTCTGCTGTACAAAATCGACTAAATTAGCCTTTATACTTGAAGATTTCGCCGCCATACACCGCAGCCGAACCCAACTGCTCATGAATCCGCAGCAACTGGTTGTACTTGCAGATACGGTCGGTACGGCAGGGAGCGCCGGTTTTGATCTGGCCGACGCCGGTGGCAACCGCCAGGTCAGCGATGGTGCTGTCTTCGGTTTCGCCGGAACGATGGCTCATCACCGCAGTGTAGCCGTTGCGGGCCGCCAGGTTGATCGCCTGCAGGGTTTCGGTCAGGGTGCCGATCTGGTTGACCTTGATGAGAATCGAGTTGGCGCAGCCTTTTTCGATACCCGTTGCCAGACGCTTGGTGTTGGTGACGAACAGGTCGTCGCCGACGAGCTGGCAGGTGTCGCCGAGCTTTTCAGTCAGGGTCTTCCAGCCGGCCCAGTCATCTTCGGCAAGGCCGTCTTCGAGGCTGACGATGGGGTAATTCTTGACCCACTTGGCCCAATGCTCGACCATATAATCGGAGCTGACCAAGTTCTTCGGGGCGGATTTAAAGAATTTATACTTCTTATTTTCGTACATTTCGGTGGAAGCAGGGTCCAGGGCGATGCAGATTTCCTTGCCTGCCTTGTAGCCGGCCTTCTTGATGGCTTCCATAATCACATCCAGCGCCTCTTCGTTGCTTTTGAGCGAGGGGGCAAAGCCGCCTTCGTCGCCGACGGCGGTGTTGTAGCCTTTGGCCTTGAGCACGCCCTTGAGGGTGTGATAAACTTCGGCACCCATCTGCAGGGCAATCGGGAAGTCCGGGGCGCCAATGGGCATGACCATGAATTCCTGGAAATCGACGTTGTTATCGGCATGCTTGCCGCCGTTGAGGATGTTCATCATCGGCACCGGCAGGACATTGGCATTGCAGCCGCCGACATAGCGGTACAGGGGCAGGTCCACCGAAATCGCGGCGGCCTTGGCGACAGCCAGCGACACGCCCAGAATGGCGTTGGCGCCCAGCTTGCTCTTGTTGGCCGTGCCGTCGATATCGCACAGATACTTGTCCAGCTCTTCCTGAGCCAGGGCATCCATCCCGATGATTTCCGG
>JAFGQP010000262.1 GCA_016935635.1 Sedimentisphaerales bacterium | reverse complement strand
GATAGCCCTGCTTGACTTCGGAATGATACTTCAGGAAAAAATCGTGATACACATCTTCTCCGGCGTTGAAGTACACATACATCGGGTCCATGCGAATTACCGTTGCCAGCAGGGTGTTTTCCCCCGCACCGACCAGATTGCCGACATCCACCAGCCTGCGGCTGACCCGTCCGTTGATGGGACTGGTAATCCGTGTGTAACCCATATCCAGCTCCGCCGTCTGCAGACTGGCTTTGGCAGCCAGTACTCTGGCCTGGGCCTGATGGAATTCCGCCTCCCGAGTGGTCAGGTCCTGCCGGCTGACGGCATTGACCTGGACAGCCTTTTCGACACGCTCATAATCCAGCTGCGTCCGCTGCAGTTCGGATTCGGCCACCGCAAGCTGGGCTTTGACCTGATCGCGCCGGGCGATATACTCATCGCTTTCGATGGTAAACAGCAAATCCCCCGCCTTGACTTCCTTGCCGTCCACATAATCCACGCTCTTGAGATAGCCTTTGACGCGGGCGCGAATGTCCACTTGCTCAATCGCGTCGGTATTGCCTGTAAATTCATAATAGGTTTGAACATCCTGAACAACCGGGGTCTGAACCACCACCACGGGTGCCATTCCCATTGGTCCCTGCTGCGGTGCCGCCTGGACGGTAATTCGCTTATAGACAAACCATGAGAGGGTCCCTGCCAGAGCTGCCAGCAGCAAAAAGGAAATCAATTTCTTCATAGTCCGAAAACCTGCCTTTCACCTGATAATGACTGATCGTCAATACTTGATTTGGATTAATGTGCTGCCGGCTGGGTCTGTGCAGCGGTTTCTTGTGTATCCGGAATCTGCCAGCCGCCGCCGAAGCCCTTATAGAGCCGCACCAGGGACTGCAGCACTTCACCCTGGCTGGCGGCAAGCTGGTCCTGCTGCACAAACAGCGACCGCTGGGTGACCAGGACATTCTGGAAATCGGTCAGTCCGGTCTGATAAAGATTTTCCACCAGCTCCACCGACCGCACCGAAGCCTGAACGGATTCGGCCAGCAGAACCTGCCGCTGCTGCTGCTGGCTGTAGGAGACGATGGCGTTTTCTACATCCTCGGCCGCCAGCAGAACCGTATTCTCCCAGTTGGCCAGCAGTTCGCCGGCCGAGGCCTCTTCCATCTTAATCACGTTGCGAATTCGGTTGCCGTCAAACAGATTCCATCGCAGCCCCGGGCCAATCGAATAGGCCTGATTGTGAATATTGCTCAAACCGCCCAGCTGGCGGGATTGAATTTCGAACGTACCGGCCAGCTGCAGCGAGGGATACAAATCCGCCGTCGCCACACCAATCCGGGCCGTCTGTGCGGCAAGCTGCCGCTCGGCGCGACGAATGTCGGGCCGATTGCGAAGCACATCCGCCGGTACACCGACAACGGCCTGCCGGCTGACCGTCGGCATCGCCTTGAACATCTCCAGACTGTCTTTGAGCGACGCGGGCATCCGGCCCAGCAGCACCCCCAGACGATGCATCACCGCGGCCTCTGAAATTTTCATCACATGCAGTTCCGATTTGGTGCTGGCCAGGTTGGATTCGGCCTGCCGCACATCCAGTTCAGGAACCAGCTCGAATTGAAACCGGCTTTGGGTCAACTCCAGCGTCCGCTGCTGGATATCAATGTTTTCGCGGGTATAGACGATCCGGGCCTGAATGGTCCGCAGTTCAATGTAATTGCGGCACACCTCGGCCAGCAGCGTCACCATGACATCGCGGTAATCTTCCACAGAGGCCTGATAGGACGCCTCGGCGGATTCCACCGACCGCTTGATGCGGCCGAATAAATCAATTTCCCACAGAAAATCAAATCCGCCTGCATGCAGATTGATCGGGTCGATTTCATCACGCGACTGCGTCATGCCGTCTTTGCTGACCTTGACACGACTATAGGATCCGGTCGCATCCACGGCAGGATAATATTGCCCCGCGGCATAATCCCACATCGCACGAGAGGCCTGCAGCCGATACACCGCCGCCTGAACGGAACGATTTTCCACCAGGGCCTGCTGAATCAGCTCGTTGAGTTGAGGGTCGTTGAATATGGTCCACCAGCCGGCCAGGTTGGGATCAGCCCCGACGGCAAACATCTCCGAAACCGCCTGCGACCACTGCTCCGGCATATCCATTTCAGGCTGCTGATAGTCCCTGCCGACAGTACAGCCCTGCATTGCCGCAACCGCACCGATGGCCAGCATCAGGATCAGTGCATCCCGCTTGCACCAGGATCGAATCCCGCTTGTTCTACTGATATCCATCATCTATTCATCCTTATAACTCGTTCCGCTCGCATTGTTACAGCAACACCGCAGAGGTTTACTATTCTGATAAAGCCCTTGAGGTGATGCCTGTCGTTCCGGAGATACAATCGATTGAAATTATATAGGCCGCACACCGCAAAGCAAATTAGAAATAACGCAGACGTGTGATTGGGGCCGGAAACGCAATTCAAAACTTGCTGCTTGAACTGGTTTTTAGATTTTTATCTCTTTGGACTCCACGTTATGATCAATTTCACCAACAAATATTTAAAACATTCATTTCAAATGATTATTTATCAAATTTCATTCACACTGTCAATTCTTATTTTAAAATTAGTTCTCGTTTTAAAATAATCGAATTTTAGACAAGAAAGCTCCGAATCACTCTATCGCTTTTTTCATACTGAAGCATAAGCCGCTGTTTTTGATAGGTTTACAGATAAATAAAAAAGTTTGCTCTGGCGGCCGTCCTATAAATCCAGCCCCAATCGAAAAATTATCCGGAATTAATTAAAAATCGATTGACTTGTATGCCTTCGAGTAACTACAATGTCGCGGATTTTGTGCCTATAGTTTTTAAGAATCCTTTATGCAGGAGATACCAAGTGGAGAATGTAGCTGGATTTTTACAACAGAAGCTTTCCGCGGACAATTACGCCAAGCTGGCAGCCATTGCCAACCCGAAGATGCACGCATTCGTCGCCGAGGCCATTGAGTCGACCGAACCGGCCGAAGTGGTTGTATTTACCGACAATGCCGATGATTTGTCCACATTGCGAAAGTGGGCTTTGACCGGCGGCGAAAAGCCTCTGAAGACTCCCGGCCACACGTATCACTTTGATGGCCTCAATGACCAGGGACGCGATACGTTCAGCACTCGCTACCTGTTGCCCAAGGGTATGGATTTGGGTGAGAGCCTCAATTCCATCGAACGCGAAGGCGGGCTGGCCGAAGTCAAGGGCTTTCTGAAAGGCTCGATGAAGGGCCGGAAAATGCTGGTTTGCTTCTGGTGCCTGTGCCCCACCGGCTCGGACTTCTCTATTTCCTGTATCCAGATTACAGACTCTGCTTATGTCGCTCACAGCGAAAGCATCCTGTATCGTCCCGGCTATGAGCAGTTCAAAAAACTCCGGCCCGGCGAGGAATTCTTCCGCTTCCTGCATAGTGAGGGCGAAGTGGATGAAAGCGGCTGCAGCAAAAACTGGCAGCAGCGCCGCGTTTATATCGACCTGACCGACAACATGGTTTACTCGGTCAACACCCAGTACGCCGGCAATACCGTCGGCCTCAAAAAACTGGCCCTGCGGCTGGCGATTCAGAAAGCCAGCAAAGAAGGCTGGCTGGCCGAGCACATGTTCATCATGGGTGCCAAAGGCCCCAACGACCGGATTACCTATTTCACCGGCGCCTTCCCCTCGGCCTGCGGCAAGACCTCCACGGCCATGCTGCCCGGACAAACCATTATCGGCGACGACATTGCGTATCTCCGCAAGCGTAACGGCGTGATGTACACCGCCAATGTCGAACAGGGTATTTTCGGCATTATCGAAGATGTTAATGCCAAGGATGACCCGGTGATTCACAAAGCCCTCACCACACCCGGTGAAGTCATTTTCGGCAACGTGCTGATTAAAGACGGCATGCCTTACTGGCCCGGCATGGGCTGCGAGCTGCCCGAACAGGGCGACAGCTTCAACGGCCCCTGGCACAAAGGCAAGACCGACGCCGAAGGCAAACCGCTGCCGCCGGCTCACAAGAACGCCCGCTACACCATTCGCCTGTCGGCTCTGGCCAATCTGGATAAAGAGGCCAACAATCCCGCCGGCGTACCTGTTGGCGGCATCATCTACGGCGGACGCGACAGCGACACTCTCGTGCCCGTCGAACAGGCCTTTGACTGGACCGAAGGCATCATCGCCAAGGGCGCTTCGATTGAATCCGAAACCACCGCCGCAACGCTGGGCAAACAGGGCGTGCGGACATTCAATATCATGGCCAATCAGGATTTCGTTTCCATCCCGCTGGGCAAATACATCCAGAACAACCTGGACTTTGCCAAAGGCGTAAAAAATCCGCCGCTGATCTTCTCAGTCAACTACTTCCTGCGGGATGAAAACGCCAAGTTTCTTAACGGCAAACTCGACAAGATGGTCTGGGTGCTGTGGGCGGAACTGCGGGTGCATAACGACGTGGATGCCCTGAAGACTCCGACCGGCTGGATTCCCAAATACGAAGACCTTGCTCCGCTGTTCAAGAGCAAGCTGAATTTTGATTATACCAAGGACGCCTATATCAAGCAGTTTACGGTCCGCATTCCGAACCTGATTGCCAAATATGACCGCGTCGAAGCCATCTACAAAGCCAAGGTCTCCGACACGCCGGGGATTGTCTATGATACCTTCGCGGCCATTCGCAAACGCCTCGAAACCGCCAAAGCCAAATACGGCGATACCATCAGCCCTATGGATCTGAAATAAGCCTGTACATTAAATCGTAAAATCACAGGGGCTGGAACACCCATCGGTATTCCAGCCCTTTTCTATTTATTATCGGCACATCCCCCTGTCCTCAGAAAAAACTAAACTTACCTTAAATAATCCTCGCAAATAAGTCGAAACCTTGAATAGAGCTACATATAAAAAAGACAATCTTGATAGATTGTTTGACAAATAGCAGGGGACAGCTTAAGATGTTTCTATCAAAGGAAACAGATTCTGTATGTCCCGCATAAAGGGCGCGAATAGTGGACCCAAAAGAACTTGAAAATGAGCTGCTCAAATCACTTGACGAATCCTTTGACGTCCAGGAGCCCAGCGCTGATTCCCTTGCGTCCGATCAGATTCCAAATGAATTTCCCCAGTGGCTCCGCCTTGGCCAGCTGATTCTCCGCATGCAGGACGGCGAGCTCGAAAAACGCTATCTGCATCGTCTCGAAAAATGGCTTATGGCAGACCCTGAAGCCTTTGATTATTATGTCCAATTCACATGGCTTTGTACAAGCCTGTATATGTTGTATAATCCCCGCAAAACATGGCTCGAGCAGGCCGCTAAGACTAAAACGACTGTTTAACATCGCTGATTTCCCTAAAACACCCTGTACGCTTTTTGCTCCGGCAGCAGATGTCCGGAGTGTTTAAAATATTTTCACTTTTTCCTCCGGGAACCCTTGACACCGCAGACCCAATCTGATACCATACACTTAAGCTCCTTCTGCCGCCTGTGGTTGTAGCCCTGAGAAGCCTCCCCGGCTTCTTCCTCCTTCTAAGCCGCAGGCGGTCTTTTTTTTTTCATTTTTTGCTTTCTTTTATTAAACCTTTTTGAAACCGCTGACCGATACATTTCGTAGAAACATAAGGACAAGGAAACTTGAAACGATGACATACAATGGCTCTTAATCAATGACCCAAAAGGTTATTTCAGCCGACTCCTGAATCGCTGAATCTTGAGTGCTGACACACAAGGCAGATCGTAATCTCCAGGCGATTGAAGACAAGGCTGAAACCAATACGAGAAGAGCCATTCTGAAAAAGGGAGAGCCGTTCGCTCTCCCCTTTTTTTATCTATTATACTGATCCTGAAAAAATTGTCCGCCCGAGGCGCGGCTATGTATGGTTTCGATGTGTTCTGCGGCCATCCTCGCGGCAGAATGAGTCTTATGAAGTAGACAAGGAATGCAGCTATGACTCAACGATCGCAGCCCCAATTCCCTGCCGGCGTGATCTTCGATATGGATGGCGTCCTTGTGGATTCCGAACCCTTTATCTGCAAAGCCGCCTGCATGATGTTTGCTGAATTGGGGCTTCAGGTCCGTCCGGAAGATTTTGTTCCCTTTGTCGGCATGGGGGAAAACCGCTATCTTGGCGGCGTGGCCGAACATTACCATTTTCAAATCGATATCATACAGGCCAAAAAAAGGACCTATGACATTTATCTGGACATTATTCGCGGCCAACTCCAGCCCCTGCCCGGCGTTCACGCCTTTGTTGAAAAGTGCAGAATCCTCGGCAAAAAAATCGCCATCGCCTCCAGTGCCGACCGCCTCAAGGTCATCGGCAATCTCAGTGAAATCCATCTGCCGCCGGAGCAGTTCGATGCCGTTATCACCGGCGAAGATGTGGTCCATAAAAAACCCAATCCCGAAATCTTTCTGCTGGCCGCCCGAAAACTGGGACTCGCTCCGGAGCACTGCCTGGTGGTCGAAGATGCCGTCAGTGGTGTTGCCGCCGCCAAAGCCGCAGGAGCAGCCTGTCTGGCTCTGACGACCTCATTTACCCGCCGGCAGCTTCAAGGCGCCGATTTCTTTGCCCCCTGTCTGGCCGAAGTCCCTGACGTGGTGATAAACCAGATTGCCTGACAGCCTGATTACGCCGTTTCACCGTTGCATAAACCAATGCTTTTTCCGGACATAAGAGATTTTTGCCTTGACAGCCTCATTATGCGTCTGTATGGTTCGTCAGGTTTAGCCGCGGCAAGAGAAATCCGGAGGGAGTGCGTCCAGTAATTTCTATAACGCCAAAACCGGCCAACCATCTGAACTTTAAAGCATGATATAAATTATTGTATTATAGAATGTTATAATAAATCCTGATACATTGTATCAAAAAGACTAGATTGTATAAAAATGGCAAAAACAGGCAAAGACAAGTCACTGGTGATCGTTGAATCACCCGCTAAAGCCAAAACGATCAATAAATACCTGGGTCCCGATTTTGAAGTCAAGGCTTCGATGGGACATATTCGGGACTTACCCTCCAAGGGGCTTAATGTCGATTTGGACCATAATTTTGAGCCAACCTATGAAATCACTACAGGCCGCAAAAAGACGGTCGCGGTACTGAAGGCTGAGGCGAAAAAGTGCTCCACGGTGTATCTGGCAACCGACTTGGACCGCGAGGGTGAAGCCATTGCCTGGCATCTGGCTGAAGTCTTGGGGCTCAAGGAAGAAAACACCTTCCGGGTAGTCTTTAACGCCATTACCAAAAACGACATCCAAAAAGCCTTCTCAAGTCCTGGCAAGGTGGACATGCACCGTGTCATGGCCCAGCAGGCTCGCCGTATTCTGGACCGCATCGTGGGTTATCAGATCAGCCCCCTGCTCTGGAAGAAAGTAGCCAAAGGACTTTCTGCCGGCCGCGTCCAGTCCGTCGCCGTCAAACTGATCGTTCAGCGGGAACGGGAGATTCGCTCGTTTGATCCGAAAGAATACTGGCTGATTCCCGGGGTCTTTTCGACCAAATCACAGACGGATTTATCCGACCAGTGGAAAGCCTTTATCGGCAGTGATCCGGACAATACTCCCGTTCTGGCCAAGCAGAATGCCTGGCTGGCCAGACACGATGCCTTCAAGGCCGAACTGTACAGCGTCAACGGACAGTCCTTCCATGCGGACAATGAAACTCAGGCCAAAGCCGTCCTACAGGCTGTGCAAGGCGCAGCCTTTACCATCGGCAGCCTGACGACCAATCGCGTTCAGTCCCGCCCGGGAGCGCCGTTTATTACGTCAACCCTGCAGCAGGCCGCGGCCAACCGGCTCGGCTTTTCCGCCTCCAAAACCATGATGCTCGCCCAGCAGCTTTATGAAGGTATTGACCTGGGCTCGATGGGCGCGCTGGGTTTGATCACCTATATGCGTACCGACAGTACCCACTTGTCTTATGAGGCGATTCAGTCGGTACGGCATTATATTGAACATCAGTACGGCAAGAATTACCTGCCCGAAAAACCGAATTTCTTCTCGTCGTCCAAAGATGCTCAGCAGGCTCACGAAGCCATCCGCCCGACCGATCCTGATTTGACGCCGGACGATATCCGGCAATTCCTGACCGACGACCAGTTTAAACTTTATGATCTGATCTGGAGACGGTTTGTCGCCTGTCAGATGGCAGCCGCCCAGTGGGACACCACCCGGGCCGAAATTATCGCCAAAACTGCAATCGGCCCCTGTGCCTATCGTGCCTCGGGACGGGTGCAGGTCTTTGACGGCTTCACGAAGATATGGTCCACCGCCACCGAAGAACCGGTTCTGCCGGAAATGGCGGTCGGCCAGGCGGTCCTGGCTGTCTGGATCGACGCTCAGCAGCATTTTACCAAGCCGCCAGCCCGATACACCGAAGCCTCCCTTGTCAAGGCTCTCGAAAAAGAGGGCATCGGACGCCCCAGCACGTACGCCTCGATTATCTCTACAATTCAGGATCGCCAGTACGTAGAAAAGAAAGACAAGAAGTTCTTTGCGACGCAGATTGGGGAAATTGTTACCGATAAACTGGACGAATTCTTCCCGCAGGTGATGGATATTGCCTTTACTCGTCACATGGAAGAGCAGCTCGACAAGATCGAAGACCAGCACCTTGAATGGGTCAGCGTCCTGAAGGAATTCTATACCCCCTTCTGCAAGAGTCTCGAAAACGCAAAAAAAGAAATGGTTCATGCCAAGGCCGAAACCCAGCCCAGCGAATACAAGTGCCCGCAATGCGGGGAGGCGCTGGTTTATCGTTTCGGCAAAAACGGCCGATTCCTGAGCTGCTCTAAATATCCCGACTGCAAATTTGCCTGCCCCTGCGATAACGAAGGCAAAATGGTCCAGGAAACCACCACCGAACATCCCTGTCCCAACTGCGGCAAGCCGTTGGTGCAGAAGCGAGGACGGTTTGGCACCTTCTTGGGCTGTTCGGATTACCCGACCTGCAAAACCATTGTTCGCCTGGATAAACAGGGCCAGCCTCTGCCGCCCAAACCGCCGGCCCAGCCGACCGGAATAACCTGTCATAAATGCGGCAAGGGGGAATTAGTCATTCGACAGAGTAAACGCGGGCCGTTCCTGGGCTGCAACAGGTTTCCGCGCTGCCGGACCATCGTCAAGATGGACAAACTTGAACTGCTCAAGGAGCTTCAAAGCAAAGGTCAGTGGCCGCCCAAAGATGAACAGCAGGCCAAAGAGATACTCGGCGGCGGTGATGAACAAAAAAAGAGCTCACGAAAGAAATCGTCGAAAACAAATTCGCAGCCCCCATCCGAGTAATGTATGGCAAAACGTGATATGAACGATACCGCGGCAAAAGAAGTCTTTGAAATTGTCGAACCTATCGGCAAACGCGTCCTGATTCGCAAGGATGAGGACAAAAAACAGACTAAAGGCGGAATTCAATTGCCGGACAACATTGAGATTCCGACCATTACCGGTCGAATCGTGGCAGTCTCTGCTGAAGTGGAAATGTCCAGTGAATATCCGCTGCGGCAATATGACAAGGTGTTATTCAATCCCAAAGGCGCAATTCCCGTGGATTTTGAAGGGGATAATCGTCTGTTTGTCGTCGAAGTCGAGAATGTAGTGGCTGTTTTCCGCAAGCAAAAATAAGCCCGAAGCTGAACCTTCACCGTCGGCCGGCATTGCATTCTGGTATGGAATAAAACATAGTGAAAAAACGAACATGGCCAAGGTCATCACACCCTTGGCCATATTCAACAACACCTCTCCTCCAGTGCTAATGCTTGCAAAATTAACACGCAAGACGCTCTATGATTGCTTTTTGCAACGGATCCGTGTCGCCACTACTCCCAGCCCAAGAAGCAGAAGTGTTGCAGGTTCTGGAGTTTTGATTATCTCGTTTTCAATGATGTAAGTCACGCTTGAGTCGCCATGATAGCCGGACGGACTGACAGATGAGGCGGACGACGATGATGCAGATCCAACTAAACCCCCGCTATTAGAAGGGGCGCCGCCAACAATTCCGACTTCCGGCAACTTCTCAAATTGCTCGCGCTCGAAGACAGCCACCACCAGTTTGGGACTATCCATGCGAACAAAGGTTTGCGCAGTCCCCATCTCACCAACATCCCCGATCCAATACAAGAATCGATACCCGGTGCTGGGTACTGCCACCACTTTGACCTGATCGCCGATCTGAATCTTATGAACACCGTTTCCAGGCGTTATAGAACCACCATCGACCGGGCTGGATTGCAGCAAAAGCGAATAACCCGATTCATCTGCTGCAAATACCGGCACGACCAGACCTATCAAAAGCAAGCATACGATTGCTTGATACGGGCAATGGTTCTTCACATGTACGCTCATCATAAATTATCCCCCCGGATAAGTTACATTTCAGAAACGCTCTTTTCTTGCCCGCCTCGATCTTGCTGTCTTAAATCACATCCTGTGAGGATTCAAAGATGAGAAAACACTTAAATTGAGATTAATGACCTCATTGTCATTAATAAGATGATTTCCCCCCTTTTAGGGGGGGGAAATATTATTCATCATCTTAAAACTGAGAATATTGCTTAGCGCTTGCGGCCGCAGGTACGCAGAGCCAACCAGCCAGCACCCAGAAGAACCATTGTCATGGGTTCCGGAATGGGAGTCAGAATGCCACCTTCGAGGTAGTTAAATGTACCCTTGGTGCCCAAACCTGTTAATGAACCAAGATCCCGTGTCGGAGCATCGGGGCTGGTATACCAGACCACGGACGAATCCAGACCAGGAGCAACCTGTACTGCAAACAGGCCTTCGACGCTGGTCGCGGGCGAGCCAACAGTTGTCCAGGAAGTGGGGTCATTGACGCCGGTATCATAACCAGTGCCTGTCACAACTGCACCAGGCAGAAGGGCGACTGAATACCAGCTAAAGGTGTTGGTAGCATTTTTAATTTCGTAGGCATAGATATACCCACCTGCATCAGCAGCATAAACTGTACTTGTCACTTCAGCAGAACCGGTTCCATAAACTGGGGAGAAGGTCGTTGTAATCTGCTGGACCTGCGAGCTATAAGCCGGCAGAGCAACTGCCTGCAAGCTCATTGCGCAAAACGCAATCACTGCTAGAGATACCATCAGTTTCTTCATCATTTCCTCTCTTTCTGAGTTTATCGACATTGATAAACTACAAGTGACTTTTCAACGAGAAAAGCCAAGATTACACATTACACAACTAGTACTACACGATTTACCACAACACAACACACTTAACACACACATCACACAAATAACAGCCCACACAGGCTGACACACGCTTTTTAATGATCACTTTCCTTGTGAAAATCTTTTCCCCTGCTCCGCATGGAAATCAATTTGCTGTTTGGTTTAGAGAGCAAATTTTGTCCTTGAATCCATCTTTTCAAAGATTATCGCTGTATAGCTACTTTGACGCTATATTTATTAAACCTATTTAACCAAATAATGCGTTTCCAGTCAAGCAGAAAATTAGAATTTTTTTCATTTCATCACCATAATACGCCTAAAAACTTATATTATATAGCTATAATACAATAATATATTATTGTCAGGCACCCGGGGGAGTTTTAGCTCCGGAAACAGGCTTGCCCTGGACAAACCGGCTGATGTTTCGAATGGCCTGCCTGAGGCGGTGTTCATTCTCGACAAGAGCTATCCGCATACAGTATTCGCCGTTTTCGCCAAATGCTCTTCCTGGGGCAATGGAGACATTGGCGTACTCCATTAAGTCCATTGCAAAGTCGATACTGCCCTTGCCTTTGGACTGCTCTACTGGAAACCGGGTCCAGACAAACATGGAAGCTCTTGGAATATCGACCTGCCAGCCCATTTTTTTCAGGCCGTCACAGACCACATCCCGGCGGACCTGATATCTGGCGTTCTGCTGGACGATAAAGTCGTCACATTCCCGCATCGCTATAATACTGGCAATCTGGATCGCCTGGAAGATTCCGTAGTCGTAATATCCTTTAATTGT
>JAFGQP010000261.1 GCA_016935635.1 Sedimentisphaerales bacterium | reverse complement strand
TACCGTGTATCCGGTCTGGTTTGAGATGGCTCGGACGGAGCTGCTGCGGGTCAATGGCCTGGCCTATAGCGACCTCGAAAAGGCGGGAGTGTATTTTGTCGTCGCCGAGCTGACCTGCAAATACAAGCGCCCAGCCTTTTATGATGAGGCCCTGGAGCTGACCGCCACCTGCACAAAAATCACAAGTGCCCGTGTGGAACATACTTACGTCCTGAAACGCAAATCCACTGGGGTTATTCTGGTCGAAGGCACCACCATCCTGGCCTGCGTCGATGCCGACGGCAAAGTCCGCAGGATGCCCGAATTCATGTACCCGGCCGAGCAATAAACCCGAATAAAAAACAAAAAATCTTTAAATATAAAGTCACCATGGTCTCATAATACGTGTTATCAGTATTATATAACGTGTATATTAAGTTGTATTTGAGTTGATCTTAAAATAATCTTCATATCTACTTGAACTAAAACCCCCATTTTGATATACTCACCTTTGTTGAAACGATTAAGATTTCAGGTATAACCGTGGGGGTTAAAAATATGAAGCCAGCAAGTTCAAGATACTACCAGGCAGTGGAAGCAGGTCGGGGTCCACCGGATGACTAAAAAAGACGATTTGAACCGGTAACATTTACATATTAATCACTAAAGCCATTATAAGTAATAACTTACGCAATTATGGGGGATTCTATGACAGTCAAAACCATCAGCTTCAATATACACGTAAATCCACCGATGGCATTCAAAAGCGGCACTGATCCGCCGGAGACCCAAAAAAGACGATTTCTCGTTTTGACCGGGTCTTTTTTATTATCTATACTTTAGATGTAAGCAATAATAATGAATGACTCAACTTTTGATGGGGAAACGATTTATGGGGCCGCGACAGCACAAACATTGTACTTATTCGACAAAACCGTGTGATGACCTGACGGGCCCGGGGCCGCCGATCTTCCAAAAAAAGGAAGATTCCAACGACTGGCACAACAAGCCATTATTTGCCATGCATATGATTCTATATCCGTAAGTCCGCGTTTCTATAACCGAAACGGGGACGTTTTTTTGCGCGTCTGCTAATGCTCCGCTGCTATCCCCATAAAATAGGAAAGCCGATCCGCAGGGCTGCATGATCGGCTCACCATTTTAAAACCTCAGGTCAGGTTATGAGGCGGTTATGAGTGTTGTTTAAAGAGCATGACGTGTATGGGTCCTATTTTATACTGATGCTTCTTGAAATTTCCCGGTTCGTCGCGGCTAAGTACATCAGCTTCAATCACGTGCTTCTTTTGCTCGCGGAATAATCATACCCGTTGGGTATAATTCATTTGTTTTTGATTAATCTTGCCAGAAATCTCTGGGCACAACGCGTTCGGGCTCATTCATCTGTCCGCCGAATCCACGCCACTGGCCGTTAAAATTGGGGGCAAAATTGGGATGCATCATTCTGTTTTGTCCCAGGTTGGGCCGGCCGTAGCCTTGAGGGGCCATCGGGGCGGCATCCCTGTTGGGACGATTGAACCGACCCTGCGGAATCATCTGGCCGTAGCCCATCTGTCCGCGAGGTGTGAAGCTGCGGGGGCCAAAGTTGGGCTGCATTGGCTGCTGGCCAAAGCGATTCTGCAGACCTTCAAATCTCATGCCGGCATAGGGGCGAAAGTTTTCGATGCGATTGCGCTGTCCCTGCTGACGGGGGGCCCGGAAGAATGGACGGGCATTATTATCTCTGTTGAATCTCTGGCCGCGCTGGCCGCGAAGGATATTCTGCTGACGACCCTGAAACTCTTTTCTGAGGGCCTGACGATTCTGCATCATCGGACGTTCAACATCCGGGCGTTCCTGCTGACCACGCTGATCCTGACGGAATTGCTGACCGCGGTAAGGGGCTGCTTGCTGGCCGCGGGCATCCATATCCCGACCCTGACCGCGAAAGGCGCGTCCCTGTTGGCCGGGACCCTGAGGCTGTTCGGCTGAAGGACCGGTGTTTTCAAATGGTCTGCCGGGCTGGTTCTGAAGCTGTCGCTGGTTGCGAACCGGACCCATCGGACGCGGCTGCTGGTCCTGATCCGGCGCGATGCCTTCACGCGGACCTTGTCCCTGACGTGCACGACGATTTTGCTGGAGCTGCGTGTTCAACGATTCGCGCAAACCATTTGCTTTTTCCAGCAGTGCGCCCATTTTTTCAACATCTTCGGCTTTATGGGCTTCCTTCACTTCGTTAATCCAATTATCGAATCGGGGCATTTCGGGCATCTTGCTTTTGACCGCATCAAGCCGGCCGAGCAATCGTTCCATCTTTTCGCCGTTACGACTTTCATAGGCCGTGTTGAACTCATCCAGCCAGCGATTCAATTGTAATGCAGGCTCCCGCATTCCTTCCGGTGCAGCGATAGCGGCGGGGCCTTTGGGTTTGCCCCAGGTACCTCTTTCCTGTTCGGGTGCTGCCAGAACCGGTAACGCCAAAGCGACGAGTATTGCAACGATTGTCATTTTCTTAAACATAGGTCTATCCTTTCACAATTAAGGGTTTTTTTAACTTTTTTACTTTTAGGGGCCCTTGTTCTAAAATGATAGACGGAGTGGGGGAGTAAGTTATTGCGTAATATTTTTTTGAGGAAATACAGGATTCAAGTCATCTTGTGTCTTTTTAAAAGACCATTGCGGCATATCCTACGGATTCGGAGCTGGATTGATGAAATTTTTCCTCCAGAACCGCGGAACTATTGGTATGGGCCAGGAGATAGCCCTGAGTTCGTCCCATGGCTTTAGCGACGGCAATCACTGCGGCCGCGCCCGCGGGTCCGCAGGCATTTTCATGCTCAAGCGATGAATGCACCAGATGCTCAGCTTCCATTTTCAATGCATGATTAATGAAGTCCATATCGTTGACCGAATGTGCCCAGTGAATGCCATTGGGGCCGGTGCCTTTGGGGGCAAAACCGTATCGCGGTCCGTAGTGGGTCAGATCGGTTGAAGCGATGCAGACGGCGTTGGTATGTTTAGTTTTCAGCAGCGTTCCGACCTTGTGGCCAAAGTCCCATTCATAGCCGTTAGAGGCCGGCGGCAGGATCGCAGCGACCAGTTTGGCTTTAGGGAAAAGATGCTGAATGAACGGAACCTGCACCTCGATGGAGTGTTCGTGGCGATGGGCCTGCGCGTCCGGTCGAGCACCAAGCGCAATGAGCTGCGAGGTTAAATCCGCATCGATTTCTATTTGTCCCAGCGGGGTTTCCCATGCACCGTCGGGGAAGATGACCGGGCACATATCGTAGCAGCCGTGGGCGGCCCCGAATAGAATAAATGTATCCGGCTCTTGTTTTACCTGTTTGATTGCAGCAAAAACCATCGCAGCCAAAGCGCCCGAAAACACCCAGCCTGCGTGGGGGACAATGCCGGCCACAATGATTTCCGGCAGGGCCATGTTTAACGGACCTGCGGGCAGACAATCGGCAATCTCGGCCAGACATTCCCGACGTGTCCCGGCGTAAAATTGTCCTGCCACTGCGGGCTTGCGAATCATCTGTTTATTCCTTGCAAAAATGCCGGCTGCCGCTATGATACTCAACCGGAAAAAACGGCGTTTATAACGATCGTATTATACCTGTTTTGGCGAGGAAAAACAATGGCAAGCAAAAAATCCCCCGTGGCGGTTTTGATGGGTTCCGACAGCGACCTGTCATCGATGCAGAATTGTGTGGATCAGCTCAAACATTTCGGGATTGATCCGATTGTGCGGATTTTGTCGGCTCACCGTACGCCGGCCCAGGCGGGCGAGTTTGCCAGAACCGCCAAAGACAACGGCATCAAGGTGATCATTGCAGCAGCGGGCATGGCCGCTCACCTGGCCGGAGCGATGGCAGCCCATACGACGCTTCCGATTATCGGCGTGCCGCTGCAGGCGACCGAAGGCCCGAACGGACTGGATGCCCTGCTCAGTACGGTGCAGATGCCTCCGGGAGTTCCTGTCGGGACGATGGCCATCGGCAAGGCCGGGGCAAAAAATGCGGCGATTTACGCGGTACAGATTCTGGCGTTAAGCGATAAAACGCTGTCTGACAAATTCGACCAGTTCCGCGCCGACCAGACCGCCAAAGCCCTGCAAAAGGATGCCGAGCTGAACCAGCGGGGATAGTTCCTATCAATAAACTGTTTTGAGGAATTCCTCTTCAACCAGAGAAGCCGACCCTGCTTGAAATTTTCCGGTTTGGAAAGGCTAAGGAGCTTTGGGCCGCCGCAGAATAAATATACGGTTCAGCTTCTGGGCCGTTTGAAGATCACAACAACATCTTTGGTATTGCCATAGCCTTCGTTGGTATCCAGTGCTGCGGCCAGCTCCCAGCCCTGCTGACCCAGGTCGTTCATCATCTTATCCAGCCGGAGTTCGTCGATTTTGCCGCCTGCCCAGCCCGTCGCCGCTAATTTGATTGTTTTGTATTCCCAGATCATACTTCACCATGCAATGCATTGAGCATGGCTCCTCTCGATTTCAAGACTGTTGTTCTCCTTTAAGAAATACTGATGTGACTTGAACTTTTCCGTTTCGGCGCGGCTCAATACAGCATCTTCAACCACTTGCTTCTTTTGCTCGCGGAATAATCATACCCGTTGGGTATATTCATGCTCTCTGCCGCCTAACTCTACTTACTATGACAGGCCAGAGGCAAGAATGTTTCCAAAAATCCGCAGAAAATAGTATTGGAGCCGAAACATCCTTTTCTATCTGTTCTATTTCGATTATAATGCCTATCCTGAGTGGGTCGGGCGGCCGCCGGAGTGAAAGCTCCGGAGGAAAGTCCGAGCAGGACAGGGCACGGCGGCGGCTAATGACCGCCCGGGGTGACCCGCGGGACAGTGCCACAGAAAAGATACCGCCGGGGCCTTTCGGGGCTTCGGTAAGGGTGAAATGGTGCGGTAAGAGCGCACCGCGTCATCGGTAACGGTGACGGCACGGAAAACCCCGCCGCCTGCAAGACCAAGCAAGCCGGTAGCCTGGCCCGGGCAAAATCCGGCGGGTAGGTTGCGTGCCGATGGGGAGACCTGTCGGCAGAGCCGGCCGGCAACGGCCGGTCCAGTGTAATGGTCGCCATCCGCTTACCGCGGATACAAAACTCGGCTTACAGACCCACTCATTTTTATGTGATGCCAACGGGACCAATATCGGTCTCATCGGGAATGGGGGCCGGTTTGCTTTTGTCTGCTTCAATGTCCCATAAAAACCGCAAAACCCCTGGTTTTTAGTTCCCAATAGCGGATTTTCCAGATACAATTCCAACATGAAATATGATGTATGCATTATTGGCGGTGGGGCGGCGGGCCTGATGGCTGCGGTGTTTGCTGCGCAGGCAGGGGCCAAGAC
>JAFGQP010000033.1 GCA_016935635.1 Sedimentisphaerales bacterium | reverse complement strand
GCGGCGGTGGGTTCATTGATGATACGCACCACATCCAGCCCGGCGATGGTGCCGGCATCCTTGGTAGCCTGACGCTGGGCGTCGTTAAAATAGGCAGGCACGGTGATGACGGCCTTTTCAACTTTTTCGCCGAGATAATCTTCGGCGGTCTTTTTGAGGTCCTGCAGAATCATGGCCGAGATTTCCGGGGGCGTGTATTCCTTGCCGCGAATGCTGACTTTGACCAGTTCGTCCGAGCCGCCGGTGATGGTGTAGGGCACCATCTTTTCTTCGGTGGCCACTTCACGATGACGACGACCCATAAACCGCTTAATCGAGAATACGGTGTTGGTCGGGTTGGTCACCTGCTGGTGCTTGGCGGTCTGGCCGACGAGCCGTTCGCCTTTGTCGGTAAAGCCAACCACCGAAGCCGTCAGCCGTGAACCGCTGGCATTGATGAGCACCTTGGGTGCCGAGCCTTCCATCACGGAAACGACCGAGTTGGTTGTTCCTAAATCGATGCCTATGATTTTTGCCATTGTCTGCTCCTGTATCCTATTGATTACAGTTTTCTTATCGTATTCAGTTTTGAATCAGGTCCTAAAAGCCGACCTGACCTTAACGATATGGTGCAAACAACGTGCCATTCAATATCAGCTTCTTTATGTCTATATTGTATAATGGTTTATAAGATTCCTGGGAAATCAGGCTATGCCATTATGGCAGAGCCAGGCAAGATTTAGCTAATTTTGACAATAGACAATATATATCCTGATGGTCTTGTATGGGTCGGATTTGCTATTCACATACAGGATTGACAGATCGTCTTGAAGTGGAAAAGTACTGGATGCCGATTTTATGAAAAATCCCGCAAAACCATGTCCAGCGGGAGAAACAGGTCGTCTTTGCCTCCCTGTCGGCCATTAATAAAGGATTGAAAATCCATCAGGGCCGAGCCGGCGGGCTTGACTTTGTGAATCATCAGCTTATCCCGGCCGCATATCACTCGGAAGTTTTCATCCATCATGCCGCAGACCTGTCCGGAATGACTGTTGGGCACAACCTGGCAGGAGGCAATGATAACCCTCCAGGACTTGCCGGTTTTGGCTGAGACATACACCGCGGCAGCCCCCGGCCAGGGCCATAACCCGCGTACAAGATTGACAATATCCGCTGCAGGCTTTGACCAGTCGATAAAGCCATGCTCTTTTTTCAGCTTGGGAGCCTTGGTGACGTATTGTTCTTCCTGGGGGCGATAGACCGCGGTTCCCTTTTCAATTGCATGGATGGTATCAATCAATAGCGGTGCGGAAAGCTCGGAAAGGCGGTCGTGAAGGGTCTGAAAATCATCCTCGGGATGAATCGGCGTACAGGCCTGGCCCAGGATTAATCCTGCATCCATTCGGTCTGCCAGGGTGATGACGCTGACACCGGTTTGGGATTCACCTTGAATAATGGCCCAGTTAATAGGGGCGGCGCCGCGATATCTGGGCAGCAGCGAGCCGTGGATGTTGATAGCCCCTTTTTGAAATAGCTGCACCAGCGGCCGGGAAATTTTCTGACCAAAGGCAATGACGACCAGTAAATCCGCCTTGTAATCAGCAATCTGGCGGAGCTGGTCAGGGCAATTGATATCCTCGGATTCAAAACAGGGGATCGCTTTTTCATGGCACCATAAGGCTGCGTCGGTGGGCTTGAGGTCTCTGTGGCGGCCGGCCGGGCGGGCAGGCTGTGTAAATACGGCCGCCAGTTGGTGGCCTGAACAGCGAATCGCCTCCAGACAGGGGATGCCGAACCGCCCGGAACCGAAATAGAGTATCCGCATGGGTTATTTGGACCCCTGTGAGGATTGTTTTTTCTGGTAGTCTTCCTGCAGCCGCTTGAGGATACGACGGGCGCGCAGTTTGGCTGCTTCACCCATGCGATCCTTAATCATGACCCCCTGCAGGTGGTCATATTCATGCTGCATGGCTCGGGCATACAATCCTTCGCCTGTATCACTGAAGGGCTTGCCGTCCAGGTCGAGGGCATGAACAGTGCATCGGCTGTAACGCGGGATTTTGCCATAGATGCCTGGCAGCGACAGGCAGCCTTCTTCCATTGTGTTCATCGGGCCGGAGGGGTCGATCTTCGGGTTGATATAGACTTTGGCGTTTTCCTTGGTTCCATCCAGCGAGATGACAAAGATTTGCAGATTGACTCCCGCCTGCGGGCCGGCCAGACCGATGCCCTTTTGCTCGACCATGATTTCTTTCATCCGCTCGGCCAGCTGACCAATGGACTCATCGATGGTCTCTATCGGCTGAGCAGCCTTGAGCAGTACCGGCTCAGGAAAATGTGTAATTTTGCAGTTCATATAATTAACCATATTAATTATCGAATTCATCACCTTTAAAGGTGTTCCCTAAGTAGCTTTTCTGCACGATTTGATTCTGGATAATATCCCGGGGGGCGCCTTCGGCAATCACCTTGCCGTGATCTATAATATAAGCCTTGTCGGAGACTTCCAGCGTCCGTTCAACGTTGTGGTCGGTAATCAGGATGCTGACCCCGCCGGCAACCAGCCTGCGGATTTCGGTCTGCAGCTCTTCCACGGCAATCGGGTCCACGCCGCTGAAGGGTTCATCCAGCAGAATCAGCGACGGATTGGTGACCATGGCTCGGGCGATTTCCAGCTTGCGGCGTTCGCCGCCGGACAAAAAACGGGCCTGGCTTCTGGCTACCTCAGTCAGGCTGAACCGCTCAATGAGCTCCTCGGCCTTTTGTTTTCGTTGAGTCCCTGTCATCGACATCGTTTCCAGAATCGCAATCAGATTCTCCCGGACAGTCAGCCTCTGAAAAACACTGGGTTCCTGCGACAGATACCCCATGCCCAGCCGGGCTCGTTTATACATGGGTAATTTCGTAACCTCTGTTCCCTCAAAGATTACCGAGCCTTCATCGGGCACAATCATGCCCATCACCATCCGGAATGTGGTGGTTTTGCCGGCCCCGTTGCGACCCAGCAGGCCGACAATACTGCGCTGGCCAACGGTGATATTAACCTGGTTGACCACGGTGCGGCCCGTATATTTCTTCACCAGTCCATGCGTCTGGAGCAAAATCATTTGTACCAAAATCAGGTCTCCTTTAATAAACCAGGGGGGTATTATACCATCGAAAGTCGTCGTGCCAAACCACTTTTTTGGGGTTGATGTCTGTTTTGTTTGGCGCAAATCAAGATTTATGGTATTGTGGTTGCTTTGAAAATGGAATCATTCAGTTTAGGAAGTTTATGGCAAAATCGAGTCCTTTTGAACAGGTACATCTTCAGATGGGAGCCCAAATGGGGGATTATTACGGCTGGCGTCTGCCGATCCGCTATAGTACTCTGGAAGCTGAAAAGCATGCCCTGGATACCCATTGTGCCGCTTTTGATTTATGCGGATTCGGACGTATCAGTGTTAAAGGACGCGATGCCGAGGTTGTTTTGGCCGAGGCGGGATTAACGAATCTGCCGGACTATTCCAGTCAGCAATGGATTTGGGCGGGCAGCGAAACTGAAAAGGCACATCGAATCGCCGCATTACGGAATGAGTATATCGTAATCAGCACGCCTGGGAATTCTTTGTTTACTGCGGTTGGCGATATTATCCAAAAACAGAAACGGGATGCAACTGTTGCGGATTTATCGGAAAAGACGGCCTTTCTGGGACTGTATGGGCCGGGTGCGTTTGAGTCGGTAGGCAAGCTGTTACCCTTTGAAATTGATGAACTTACGGTAGGGTCTGCGATGCCGGTATCATTTTTTATGATGAATTTCATCCTGCTTCGCGGCAGCTGGCTTAATGGCGACGGGTTGGAGCTGTTTTGTCCGGCATCGGCGGCTGGTCTGGTCGGCGGTTCAATCGCCAAGTATCGGCAAAAATACAATATCACACCGGCGGGAATGGAATGCCTGATGACGGCTATGGTTACGGGCAAATAGGGGCATCACCTGAATTTTCAGTTTTTTGGGATGTTCCGGATAATTGTAACAGAACTTATGGGTGTCTGGCTGGTTTTTATAGCAATTTGTGCAGGCTTATGTTATAAGAAAATGCCTTTTTTACCTTAATAATAGGACTTAATGAAAGTATGTTTGCCATAATCAGTGATATACATTCGAACCTGGAGGCCCTGACAACGGTCTTAAGCGACATCGAGCGTCGGGGTATCAAGACGATTTATTGCCTGGGGGATATTGTCGGGTATGCCGGCAATCCAAAAGAATGCCTGGATCTGGTTATTGAAAAAACGGAAAACTGCATCATGGGCAACCATGACTATGCGGTTTTGTATGAGCCGACCAATTTTAATTCCGGGGCGGAGTCGGCGGCGTACTGGACCCGCAAGATGCTGGAACAGGAAACCGACCGGGACAAAGTTGCCAAACGCTGGAAATATCTGGGCAGCCAGAAGATGCGGTGGACCCTGCAAACTAAATTGGGCGATGTCAATGCCCATCTGGATTTTGTTCACGGCTCACCGCGCCGGCCTATTAATGAATATATTTTCCCGGATGATGTGTTTACCACGGCCGGAAAGATGGAGGCCCTGTTTGAACGGGTCAAGCACATCTGCTTTATCGGTCATACGCATCTGCCTGGAGTGTTTCTGGAAGACCCGGATTTTTATCCGCCGGATGAACTGGGCGGCAAATACCCTATTATTCCTGATGAAAAAGCCATTATCAATGTTGGCTCGGTGGGCCAGCCCCGCGACCGCGACAATCGTGCCAGTTATGTCTTTGTGGCGGACAATGAAGTACACTTTGTCCGGCTGGAATATGATTACAAAGCCACAGCGCAGAAAATTTATTCGATTCCGGAGCTGGACCGCTTCGAAGGGGAACGCCTGACCGACGGGCGATAGCACCGCGACCTGGGACATTACCCCGCTATTGGCTAACACGCCGCATCGCTGCGGATTGAATCTCTGATTTTCATGACAGTAGAAAGATAAGGATAATTTCAATGACAATAAAACGTGCTGCATTCAGTTTTTTGATTGTGTTTACGGTTGCCTGCGGAGCTCTGATCTGGCAAACAGTGACTGCCAAAGACTCTGCGGGAGTGGTTCGGCTGGCGGCGGAAGTCGAATCGCAGCCGGCAGCGCTGCCGACACAGTCGGCCGAACAGCCCGCGGAAGCGGAGCAGACAGTCAAAACGGAACTGCTGCCCGCTGAGGCGCCAGTCGAAGTGTCGGCAATCAGCAGCAGCGAACAGACCGTCACACTGGGCGGCCTGATGGAAAAGATTGTTCGGACTGATGATCCAAGTCAATATAAATTTCAGGTGGAACTGACTACGCTGGGCGCTGCGGTGAAAACCGCCTGGCTTTCAGAGTTCAGCAATCTTGACCGTAAAGAGCCCAAAGCGATGGCTATCCTGAGCCCGGTTTCCAACGGCAAAACCAGTTATTCCATGGCCTGTGAATCGCTGTACGTGGCACGACAAAGCCAGCCGTTCAGCGGGCTGGCTTTTCCGCTGGAAAAATTGAACTGGAAGCTGGCCGAACACAGCGACAGCAAGGCAGTCTTTGTCGCGGAACTGGGCACGGTTCAGACCCTTGACGGCAAACGGCAGATGACCGAATCAAAGCTGCGTATCACCCGCACCTACCAGGTGCAGCCCGGGAGCTATGACCTGATCAGCAATATCCGGATTGAAAACCTGTCGTCAGAACCCCTTAAGGCTCAGTTGAATGTGGCCGGGCCGACAGGCATTCCTCATGAAGGCCAGCAGCGAGATACGTTAAAGGTATTTGCGGCATTTCAGTCCGGCGCTCAGGTGGAATCGCAATTCCTGGATATGGCAAAAATGAAAAAAGCCGTGGACAAGAACAGGCCCGACGACCTGACATTTGCTTCCAAAGAAACACAGCCGTTTTTGTGGGCGGCAATCACCAACAAATATTTTACCGCCATCGCCTACCCTTCCACGGAACTGTCCAAACCGATGACGAATTTTCTGACAGCCCGCTATTACGCTGAAAATCCCAATGTGCGGCATAGCGAAAACTGCTCGTTTGTCCTGAAAACAGGCACCTTTGAATTGGCCGCAGCGGGCGAGGGCAGTTCCTCTGTCGATGTGGGGATGAATCTGTATCTGGGCCCCAAGGACAAGAAGGTCTTTGAAAACAACCCCACATACAATACCCTGTCGTTCTTTCAGACCATTGATTTCAGTTCATGCTGCTGCCCCAAAGCCATGATTGGCCCTCTGGCCTTTGGCATCGTCTGGCTGATGAATACGCTGTATCATGCCATGGGGCCGCTGGGCAACTACGGCATCGTCATCATGATATTCGTGTTTGTTATCCGGCTGGCGCTGCATCCGCTGACCAAGAGCGGCCAGGTGCAGATGATGAAGATGCAGAAGATGCAGCCCAAGATTCAGGAAATCCAGAAAAAATACGCCGGCAACAAACAGGAAATGCAGCGGCAGATGATGCTGGTGTATCGCGAAGGCGGCGTTTCGCAGTTTATGTTTATGGTGCCGATGCTGATTCAGATGCCCATCTGGATTGCGTTGTGGACAGCAGTGTATATGAATGTCGATTTGCGGGGGCAGGGTTTCCTGCCGTTCTGGATTACGGACCTGTCCGGGCCGGACGCATTGTTCCGCTTCCCACCAGTCGATATTCCGCTGGTTGGCGAACTGAGTTCGTTTAACCTGCTGCCGCTGCTGATGGGCGGGGTGATGTACCTGCAGATGAAGCTGACGCCGCAGGCCCAGACCGCACAGGCCAATCCGGAAATGGCCCAGCAGCAGAAAATGATGTCAATTATGATGGTGGCGATGTTCCCGGTATTCCTCTATAACGGGGCGTCGGGCGTGAACCTGTATATCATGTCCAGTATTGCTGCCGGCGTGGTCGAGCAGATGGTGATTCGCAAGCACCTTAAAGAACGACAGGAACAGCAAGAAGAAACCCTGGTACCGACGACGGCTAAGCTGGCCAAAGTCAAAAAGAAAAAACCGAAGCCGTTTTTCCGTATGGATAAATAAACAACGTTTTCCGAATTCGCAGATGCCGGGATACGGTTAAGCTGTGAATCCGGTTGTGTATCTTAAATGTACTCACTGGATGATACCATTGCCGCGGTTAGTTCGCCGTCGCTGCTGCCCGGACGGCCGGGACGCATTATCATCCGAATCAGCGGGGCTGGTGCATTTTCCATTTTTACTCATCCGTCTTTAAAGTTTCAGTTTCGCAGTACAGAGGGTGCCGCACTGAATCAGCGGGGGATTTCCGCATTTCGTGTGGAGCTTGCCTGCGGCGTATGGGCTGATGGTAAAGCATATTGTTTTACCTCGCCGGCATCCTATACCGGGCAGAATCTGGTGGAACTGCATGTCTGGGGGGCTCAGCCGGTGGTCGAAGCAATCTATGGCACTGTGCTGCAGGCGGGTATCCGTCAGGCCGGGCCGGGAGAATTTACCCAGCGGGCGTATCTGAACGGCAAGATGGATTTATCGCAGGCCGAGGCGGTGATGCATATTGTCTCCGCGGGCAATGAAGGACAGATTGGGGCCGCTCAGCGACTCCTGCAAGGGGGGCTGGCCGCGACAATTCAGCGGATTCAAAAACAGACCTTTGAGTTGTTATCGCTGCTGGAAGCGGGGCTGGATTTTGCGGAAGAAGACATCGAATTCATCGGACCCCAGCAGGCCTGTGAGCGGATTGGTCTGCTGTCGCAGGAAATCCAGCGGCTTCTGGACGGGGCCGTGCGATGCGAGGAGTTAATGGAATTGCCATCGGTGGGGCTGGTCGGGGCACCGAATGCGGGCAAGAGCAGCCTGATGAATGCCCTGACAGGAACCAGTCGCAGCATTGTTTCGGACGTCGAGGGAACGACACGGGATATATTGACTGCCCTGCTGGAACTGTCGAGCGGGGCGTGTGTTTTGTTTGACTGTGCGGGACTTAAATCCAGACAGGACGACATGCTGGATGAACTGGCTCGGCAATCGGCGATTCAGGCGATCGGGGCGGCCACGGTCATCCTGTTTTGCGTGGATTTAACTTGCGACAATCTGGAAACGTCGAAGGAGATTTTCAGTCATTTATCAGGACATCATCTGATTGGTATCGCCACCAAATCCGATTTAATTTCTTTTGAAGAATTGCCGTCACGAGTCGATTTTTTGATGCACACGTTCGGCATCGCCTTTCTGGCCGTCAGCAGCAAGCTCAGGGCGGGGATGGAGGCATTGAAAACAATACTGCCCCAATTGATATTATCGGCCCAGGCCGGACAAGCCGAAAGCGACCGGGGGATCGCCATCAACCTGCGGCACAGGCAAAAACTGCAATCAGCTCTTAAGCATCTGGCCGAGGCGGCCGAAGAAATGAATACAGGCAGGACGGAAATCGCCGCAATGCTGCTGCGCAAGGTCCACCAGGAACTGGGCGGACTGGAACATGAGCATTTAGATGAGCGAATTCTGGATGTGATTTTTTCGAGATTCTGCATTGGAAAATAAATGCAGCTTCTGGTCATTGTTTGCAGGAATTGGCGATTGTCAATAGGGTATAGCGAAATCAGGAATTCATGGCTCAACTTCGCATCATAACGGGCCCGCTGCGTGACAGCAGTTTTGAGCTGGAAAAAGGCGGATGGGCCAAATCGATTGGTCGGGTGGACGGTACGGATATCGTTCTGGCCGACAAAGCCCTCTCACGCAAGCACGCGGAGGTGTTTTACCGCGACAGCCAGTGGTTTATTCGTGATCTGGGCTCATCCAACGGAACATTTATCAACGAACAGCGGATTACAGAGCCAATTCCTCTGAAAAATAACGATCAAATTCGCTGTGGGGCAACGGTGCTGCTTTTCGTGTCCAGTCAGGAATCCTGGATTCTCGATAAACCCGTCACTAAACCAACCATTGAGCTGGAATTTAATCCCGGCGATACGATGGTGGCGATTGCCTTTGATAATCTGCAAAGCAAGCAATCCGCCCAGCAGCGGCAGCGTCTGATACAGGCCGGGCAGGCGGCGCTGAATTTGTCGCATGGGATCAAGAATATCCTGCAGGCGGTCAGCACCGGGCGTGATGTCATCGATTCAGCCTTTTCGCGCAATGAAATCGACCAGGCAAAAAAGGGCTGGAATATCCTCAAACGGAATCTCGAACAGATACAAAAGCTGGTTTTGGACATGCTTAAGTTCAGTAAAGAAACGGAGTTAAGAGTCCAGCCATGCCTGTTCAACCGGCTGATTGAGACGGTCATTCAGATGGTGACCCCACAGGCCCAGATGCGCTCGGTGACGGTGGCCGCTCAACTGGATGAGCAAATCGGGATGGTCAATGTGGACCCGGACCGGATGCAGGATGTCATTATGAATCTGGCCTTGAATGCTATCGAAGCGGTGGAACCGCAAAAAGGACAGGTTACGGTTTC
The DNA here is from genome assembly GCA_016935635.1 of Sedimentisphaerales bacterium. Lineage (GTDB taxonomy): Bacteria > Planctomycetota > Phycisphaerae > Sedimentisphaerales > Anaerohalosphaeraceae > Anaeroglomus. The sequence goes on along the minus strand of JAFGQP010000033.1, from coordinate 1,584 downwards.
AACCGAACTCGATACGGAACGAAGCCAAATTATTCTGCGGGTGACGGATAATGGGCCGGGAATTAACGATCTGAGCAGTCTGTTTGAGCCATTTCATACCACCAAAGGCAATACCGGCGTCGGATTGGGGCTGGCTATTGTCCGGAAAGTGGTTATCCATCACAAAGGCACTGTCGATGCCCAGAGTATCCCGGGGGAGGGGTCGATATTTACTGTCCGTTTGCCTTATCTGCCTGTCAATACTGAAGTTGCAGAACCTTCACTGCAATCTTAGGCAAACTGACTTTAAGGCACAAATCCCTATTTATTCACACTCTATCTATATTTGCTTGAATTATCGACGGAAAACTGAAACATCAGCGTTGTTTTTCTTGTCTATTCAGGTAGAATTCTCCTAAACAGATTAAAATTGCGAAGGAGTATCGATTATGTTCACAATTCTGTCAGCAATAACGGGCCTTGAACTGGTATTTGTGCTCTGTGCGATTCTGGGCGGCGGATTGTTTGTCGTCCGGCTGATCCTGATGTTTCTGGGCGGCGGACATGGCGACACCGATGCAACGGCTGTGGATTACCCGGATGCCGGAGGCGCGGACTTTCACCATGATATGTCCGATTCTTCGGATTTAAGCTTTAAGTCACTGTCTTTACAGGGGCTTACCGCCTTTTTCATGATGTTCGGGCTGGTTGGCTGGGCGATGCTGCGGCAAAGCAAGCTGCCAGCAGGCATATCGCTGATTGGAGCAGCGGCGGCCGGGGCAGGGACGGTCTGGCTGGTCAAGCAGATTTTTCGCTGGGCAGGGGCACTCCAATCCAGCGGCACATTGAATCTACATAATGCGGTTGGCTGTGAAGGCACGGTGTATTTGACCATCAAGCCCGGCCAGACGGGTAAAGTCCAGGTTACGGTTCAGGGACGTCTGATGGAGTTGGATGCCCGCAGCGAATCCGATCAAGAGATTAAAACCGGCGAACCGATACGGGTTGTTCACATCAGCAACAATATTCTCATCGTTGAAAAGATATAACTATATGAAAATAACAAGACTTTTTTAAGGAGGACTTATGCCTGCTGATTTTCTTTGGATTATTGTTATCATAGCGTTTGTTGTTTTGATAGCGTCGTTCTTTCTGTTTCTGGCATCGCGGTATCGTCGTTGTCCGTCAGACCAGATTCTTGTGGTATTTGGCCGCGTTGGCAGAGACCAGACGTCCAACTGCATTCATGGCGGCGGAACGTTCGTCTGGCCGTTGATTCAGGACTACTGCTACATGAGCCTGACGCCGATGACGATTACCATCCCGCTGGAAAATGCTCTGTCGATGCAGAACATCCGCATCAATGTGCCCAGTACGTTTACCGTGGGTATCAGTACCGACCCGACGATTATGCACAATGCCGCCGAACGTCTGCTGCGGCTGATGCCCAAGCAGATTGAACAGATGGCGCAGGAAATCATCTTCGGCCAGCTGCGTCTGACGGTGGCATCGCTGACGATTGAGCAGATTAACCAGGACCGCGAGCGGTTTCTGGATGCAATCCGCAAAAATGTCGAGCCGGAACTGAACAAAATCGGCCTGTAT
>JAFGQP010000260.1 GCA_016935635.1 Sedimentisphaerales bacterium | reverse complement strand
GAATAAGTCGTTTAAAACATCTAAGACGACTGTGGGTAAATATTGGAAGAAATTTTTCTTGCTCGGTTTCAAGAGAAATACGCTCAAAAATAGTTGATATAAGACATATGTAGGTGCTTTTTAGAGCCTGAGATTCAGGTTCAGGATTATTTTTTGCGCATACAGTACGGATCATTTTTACGCACAAAAGCCAATTTTGGCGCGCACACTACAGCAATAGTAGATAAAAAATAGATATATACGGTCTTGTTAAAATTAACACCCCCTTGTGGGGAAAAAGTGGGAAGAAATAGAAGTAAAACTTAAAAAATTTTAAGCTTTTTGGCACCCTATATGTGCAATTTAAAGTCGCATTAAATACAATATGTAGTATATATATTATCTAAATTGCTAAAGTCAACCCTTCAAATCAGCGTGTTTTAGAAATGAAATCTTCAAAATTGCCGATGATTACTGTTGACGGATAGTGGGAGTAGGTGGTAAGGTATCCCACAAAATGATATATCCGGTGGAGTAAAAGACAATGTTGCTACTAACAGGCGAATTTGAGCACACGCTCGATGAAAAGAACCGGCTTTTCATCTCCAACAAGCTGCGCAGTCAAATCGACGTCAAGGAGTACGGCGGCGATTTTTACCTTGCGATGGGACCCAATGGAGTGCTTTGCCTGTATCCCGAAAAGTATTTTCAGCAAATCGCCCTTGCCGGTGCGCCAGGGACGGCCGCCCCGGATGAAGTCGTCGCTTTCGAGCGTATGACATTTGCTATGGCCAGCAGGGTTGAGCTGGATCGGCAGGGACGATTGCTTTTGCCGGAAAAAATCAAGAAACGGGCAAATCTCGGCTCCTCGCTGACCCTTGTCGGCGTCAGAGACCATATCGAAATATGGAATTCCGAGGACTGGGAACAGTATCTGACGGACAATATCAGTCAGTACCAGCACCAGGTGGCCCAGGCAAGACACACGGTTCTGCAAAAACAGAGCCGACAAGTTGAGGAATAGTCGGAGGATTTATGGCTGAGCTGTTTATGGATGAAGTAAGTCGTGTACGAGGGTGCCTCGACGGTATCTATCCTGCCGATGAGCAAACCCTCTCGGCGGTTGGCGTATTAGCCGACCGGCTGGATTGTCTGAAAAAGCAAAACCCAATGTTTGCGGGTATTTCCTTTTCTCCCGACCTTCAACGGCTTTCCGGACGGGCAATGTTTACTGTTGCCGGCTGACAGGCCGTTTTGAGAATGGATTCGAATAATCAGAAGGATTGTTCGGCGGAACCCATGGATGGGGTTTCGCCGAACGAACATATACCGGTTTTAGCAGAAACCTTGACCGAATATATCCACTTGCCCAAGGATGGGATTTTTGTGGATGCGACGGTAGGACACGGAGGTCACAGCCGTCTGTTCGGTTCGCAACTGGGGCCGGAGGGGATACTTGTGGGGTTAGATGTAGATCCCAAAAGTCTCCAAACGGCCCAGGCCAATTTAGCCGGCCTTCCGTGCCGGATAATATTGATTCGGGAAAACTTTTCCCGCCTGGATGAAGTATTGAATAAACAGGGGATACAGCAGGTAGATTGTATCCTGGCTGATCTGGGATTTTGCTCGGCACAGGTAGCCGACCCCCAGCGAGGGATGAGCTTTCAGGTGGATGCCCCGCTCGATATGCGGCTTGATAATCGACTCGGAATTTCTGCGTCCGATATCGTCAACAAAATGCCCGAAAAACAGCTTGCGGATTTGATTTTCAAGTATGGGCAGGAGAGGGCTTCGCGGCGCATTGCCCGATTTATTGTTGATAATCGGGTCAAACAGAAGTTTTACACTACCGGCCAGCTGGCTATGATTATCTGCAAAGCTTTGGGGCAGCCCGCAACCGGCCGACACAGCAGGATTCATCCGGCTACGCGGACCTTTCAGGCCCTGCGGATTGCAGTCAACGAAGAACTGGAATGTTTGAAAACGTTGTTAAAAGATGCCGTCGGACGCTTGAAAAAAGGCGGCATCCTTGCGATAATCAGTTTCCATAGTCTCGAAGATGGAATGGTCAAAGAGGATTTTCGTCAGCATAAAGCGGATGGAACCTATGAAATCCTCACCAAAAAACCGTTAATCGCCGATGAAAAAGAAGTGCGGATGAATCCTCGTTCGCGAAGTGCAAAATTAAGAATAGCAAGAAAAATTGTATAGTGTATATGCGGAATAAAAAGGAGTACACGGAAATGACGACCGACGCCAAGGTGGGCCTGCTGCTCGGACTGGTTTTTATTGTAATTATCGCGTTTGTCATCAATGGATTGCCCGACTTTGTTCATTCCTTCAAAGAGAAACCGGTCGTTGAAACGGCCGTAACCACCCAGACCGGAAGCAACCTGGTCATTGACCCGGCGGTTGTGGATGTCGCCCGCAGTCTCCAGACCGGACGAAACAATCTCCGATATGCCGAACCGCCTTCACAGGTCATGAATCTCGATGCGTATGCTGGCAGTTCTGATTTGTCGCAAACGATGGACATGACATCGGCGGCTCTTCTGAATCCACCGGTCGCCGAAGCGGTATCATCGACTCAGGCTCAGCCTGAGCCCGAGGTCGCTTCCGCCCAGCCCTCGCAGCCCCAGACTCAAAATGCGTTTTCCAGCAGAGTCGCCGCAGTGGCCCCGCGAACTTCCGCTGAGTTGTCGCCAATCGGGCAAGCTCCGCAGGAAGACACCATGATCAGTCATCAGACCGCTCAAACCATCAAGGCGGCACGACAAACCGTCCAGGATATTCAGCAGCCTCCCAAGGCCGCCTCCGAAGTCGTCAGATCCGCTGCGGTGTCCGGCAAAACCCACGTGGTTGACAAAGGCGAATCGCTGGCTGTGATTGCCAAAAAATACTACGGTCCCGAGATCGGCAATCAGCGGGCGACCATCCAGATGCTTTATGAAGCCAACAAGGGTGTGCTGGATTCGATGGATAAAGTCAAAGTGGGCGACAAGCTGATGATCCCTCAGATAGCCGCTTCCAGGTCAGTTCCGTCTCAAAAGACCAAAGCCGCTTCCGTATCCCTGCTGGATAAATTCAAAAATGTCTTTGAGCCTGCCGACTCCCCCAAAAAAACTGAGGTCAAAAACACCCTTACGGCAGCCGCCACCAAAGACAGGTCTGCCGATAAAAAGACTGACCTGGTCCAGGCCGGCAGGGTCAAAACAACTCCTGCCGAAAAAGAATATGTTGTTCAGGGCGGTGACCACCTGTACAAAATCGCTCAAAAACACCTTGGCGATGGCGACCGATACCCGGAAATCATTACACTGAACAAGGACCAGCTTGCCAATCCCAGCCAGCTTCAGGTCGGGATGAAGCTCAGGCTGCCCAAACGCTAGGCACGGCAAAGCGGATTGAAAGGTCCCGATTACGGCAGGGATGGCTTCCTGATCCGCGATCCTCAATCCCGGAGATGACCGCACGACAGAACCTTTTGAGATGATTGATTATGACCTTGCCAACGCGGCCCAGACTGGTCTTTATAATTTTTTTTCTGACCGGCACACTGATTTTCACCATCCTGCTGAGAACCACTTCCAGTCGGGTTTATAATCAGTACTGCCAGGCCCGGGCTGAGCAGAATATGCTTTTGCAGGATTTGCGCAGTCAGCAGCTGCGGCTCGAATCCCTGATTAACCCCCGCTATATGTTTGAACATCTGCCGCCGCCGTCTGAACCGGATAAATCCAAAACCAAAAAAATCCGATGAGACTGAAAGTTACCATTATCACATTAGGCATTCTGCTGGTTGCAGCCATGGGGCTGCTGGGGTGGCGGCTGTATGTCCTGCAATTCGTCAAAGCGGAATCCTATGCCCAGGAAAGCCAGCGTCAGCAGACTGCCACCTTCACACGATATGCCAGGCGAGGGACGATTTTTGACACCCGCGGCAATGTCCTGGCCGCCAGCAATACCGCTGACGAGGTCTTTATCGAGCCCAGACGCCTGCCCAATCCGGAAGATGTCAAGGAAACGGCAATGGTCCTGCAGGATATTCTCCATCTGCCCGGCCCTGAAATCTGTCGGCTTGTCTACGAAAGCAAGAATAAGGGGTATGTCAAAATCCAGTCCGGTATAGACCTGCCTCAGCGGGAGGCTATCGTAAATGCAAAGCTGACTGGTGTCGGCATCCAGAGTCAGCGAATGCGCTATTATCCGATGGGAATACTGACCTCGCATATCGTGGGTTTCTGTGGAGCCGAAGGTGCAGGACTGGCGGGACTGGAGCTGAAATATCAAGATGTGCTCAAAGGGGCAGACGGCAAAGAGGTGGTTCTGGTCGATGTCAATCGCAAACCCATTGGATTCCGTCCTGATTTATACAGGCCGCCAGTTCCCGGCCAGAATGTCATCCTGACGATTGATTCCACCATCCAGCAGTTTGTTCGTGCCGCCCTGCAGGATAAAATGAAAGAATACGAAGCCGAATCCGCCATTGGCATTGTGATGGACCCCTATACCGGGGCAATTCTGGCTATGGTATCGCTGCCGGACTTTGACCCGGAACGCTTTAATACAGAAAAGCCCGATCATCTGAAAAACCGCATCCTGACTGACCCTTATGAGCCGGGCAGTATCATCAAACCCATCGTCGCAGCTATTGCTCTGCATACCGGTGATATTGGGTACCGCGAGGTTTTCTACTGTGAAGACGGCTATTGGGGCAAGTACCGCATCGGCGAATTCGGCAATCACCGCTACGGAAACTTCACCGTGCGTGAAATCCTTATCGAATCCAGCAACGTCGGCATGGCCAAAATCGGCCTGAAAATGGGGCAAAAACAGCTTTATGATGGCCTCAAGCTCTTCGGCTTTGGCCAGAAAACCGATATCGATCTGCCCGGCGAAGATCCCGGCCTGCTCTATCAGGTGTCCAAATGGAGCGGATACAGCGTCACCCGCATTCCCTTTGGGCATGAAATCCTGGTCAATGCGATTCAAATGCTGCGAGCGTATGCGATTCTGGCCAATGGAGGCAGCCGAGTTACTCCCCACGTCGTCAAAGCTGTCGTGGATTCAGAGGGCAACATCATCAAACTTCATGAAACCGCAGGACCCGCCGGTTTTGTCGTCAAGCCGGAAGTTGCACATTGGATTGTTCGCAACGCCCTGGCCGGCGTGGTCAATGAAGGCACTGGCGACAAGGCTGCCCTGGAAGACATTCAGGTCTGGGGTAAAACCGGCACGGCCAATATCGCGCTGCCTACCGGCGGATATGATACCTCCAATTACGTTGCATCCTTCGTCGGCGGCGCTCCGGCTGTAAATCCCAAAGTGGTGGTGATGGTATCCATTCGCAAACCCAACCGGGCCCTGAATAAAGGCTACAGCGGTGGGCGTGTGGCCGCCCCCGTTGTGGGAGAAATCCTGAAAAAAACCATGCCCTATATTGAAAAAGGCCAGTAAGGATTACGGGGCAGCGGTTTTGGTCCCGATGTATCCGGCCTGATGGCACAACCGAATGATTTCCCGCGCCAGCGGAGCGGCGTCCTTGCTGCCGCTTTGGCCTTCTTCCGCAACCACCGCCAGCGAAATCGCCCGTCCCGCCGAATCATTAACAAATGCCGCAAACCAGGCATTATAAGGCCGTTCCGTAGAGCCGGTTTTGCCGTACACAGTCAATCCCAATTCGTTCAAACCGCTGTCGGCAAAGGCCTCATACCCAGAGCCGCCTCGCTCATAAACCACGGCGTGCATTCCATCGTACAAGACTGCCAGATGCTGAGCATGAATCGGCAGCCTGCGGGTTTGCTTGCTGTTCATCGGGTCCTCAGGATCAATCACCAGGCGCGGCGGTTTGTACTCTCCCCGGCGAGCCAGCACCGCATAGGCGTTGGCAACCTGCAGGGCAGTGACGCGAAGATTGCCCTGTCCGATACCCCACCAGCGCTTCTCCCCCGGGGGGATGACTTTCACTGTCGAGATATCTGTGATGGATTGTGTTTGAAAGTCAGCAATAATACTGCCGGGAGCTTCACGAAATCGGCTGTCAAGCTCTGCACCTCCATCCAGTCCGTCCGGATTTCCGGTACGGATGCAGGGCTGAAGCACCTCCGTCCCCCAGCCGAATTCCCACAGCCATCGCTGCAGCACCGCGCCATCAAGCCGGTCAGCCAGTCGGGAAAAGTACACATTGCAGCTTCCCCGCAGGGCATTGCGGCCATTATTCACCTGTCCTTCTTCGTCCCATCGTGAATCATGGCAGTATCCGCGCCGCTGCAGCAGGCATTTGGGCCAGCCCGTCGGCGGAAGCGTCCACGAGCAAGAGATGATCTCGTTGGCAGTAATTTTGTTTTCTTCCAGACCCGCCAGCAGAATCAGCGGTTTGACAGAAGACCCCGGCGGATACGTTTCTTCGATGGCACGATTCCGCAGAGGCCGCGAGGGATCATTCAGCAATTGGCTGTAAAGCTGACGAGCCTGATTGACATCAAAATTCGGCAGCGATACCATCGCCAGGACGTCACCGGTGGCCGCTTCGATGACCACGGCGGCGATTTTACCGCTTCCCCTGAAGCCCGGTGCGGCGGCATTCGGATCGCTGAGCAGAATTTCAATGTCCCGCTGCAGGGTCATATCCAGCGTCAATTGGATATCCTGTCCGAATTGCGGATTGGTGCGGGAGATTTCATTTTTGTCCCGGTCGTAGGTCACTTCGCCGCGTTTGCCGCGAAGGACAGGCTCTCCGAGTTTTTCAATGCCGAATTTGCCGATGATTTCGCCATCCAGATACCGCAGGTAGGCGTCGTCGGAAAACAGGGTATCGGCCTCTTCACGGCGAACCGGCCCCACCCAGCCGACAAGATGCGATGCCGTTGATCCGAACGGATAGGTCCGTCGTGATTCGGATTGAATCCTGACCCCGTCAAGCTGCGTCAGCTCCACCTGGGCAGCCATCAGGGTAGGGCGGTCGTACAGTTCCAGCACCGAATACGCCTTGTGCATCTCCGCCAGATCCACCTCCGCAATCTGCCGGACGGGAATCCGGTCTTTTTCCTGTTCATAGCGGCCAGTCGGCGCATCGCTGTGATTCCGCCGCCAGCAGATAAACCGTGCCAGTTCCCAGATGCGGTCATTGATGGATTCAATAGTTTGATGCAGTTCCGCCTCCGGCATCCCGGCGGTATAAATGCAGAAATCCATGGCCTTTTTCAGGCGGGCAATGTCTTTGGCCCAGTCTTTGGCCAGTTTCGCCTCGGCGGCCTGCCGGTCCTGGCCGGAGGCAATCCGCTGCTCCAATTGGGCTTCCCAGAATCGCGGATCCCGCAGGCGGGTCAGTTCATAATTGATCTGCAGATAAAAATAGGGCTCGTCCCGCGCCACAATCTGTTCATTTCGATCCACGACCTTGCCGCGCAGCGTCGGCAGCAATTTGGGCGGCAGGATGCGAATCTGGCTAAGCTGTTGTCGGGCCGGTTCCGCCAGGAAATATTGCAGATACCATAATCGCGCCAGGCAGACCAGCATGGCCAGCACGCACACTCCAATGAAAAATTTCAGTCGCTGATGATACATTGTAATTCAAATCCATGCTTTGAATCAAATTGATAAATCGGTAGTCTCATGTCCGTCAATTCGATTGAATAATAAACAATCGTCCCGCCCCGGAGTCCAGCGAAATCTGCAGACCCTCCATCGCGGGACTGTCATCAATGACGGGCCGGGCTTCGGACGTCTCCGGATCAATTTCTAATACGCTTTCAACAGGGGCCTCAAAGGTCACCGTCGGCCAGGACGAATAGGCAAAGTCGTAGTTGTTCAGCAGCACCGCCTTGCGGCCGTCTTCATGGACAAACTCGCCGACCAGGTAATCGCCCGCGGTCAGCTGGCGAATGGGTGACCCTTTTAGAATTGCAGCCGGCTTATCTTTGGGCTCGATGCGGTACACCCGGGTGCTGGTCAGCTTCATCAGAGTCGGCCCCAGGTTCCTGATGGCCCGGTTGATGCGCTGGGCTTCGTAGTAATGCCGGGTTTTTCGGTCGTCCCGGGTGATGATTGCACCCCCTTTTGGAAACTCTCCGCCTGCAGGGGTATAATAGCAGAAATAAAGAACCCCCTTGGCGCCATAGGCCAGCGAGGTATAAATCTGCCAGCGAAGCTGGGCCTCCGTAGGGTCATAATGCGGTCCATACGGCATGGTATTGAAGAAATTCCAGAAGGGGATTTTCTTCTGGAGGGAATACGTTCGCATGACTTCCAGGTTGTCGCAATACCCTTTGCGTCCATCGGCTCCGGGGACCATTATCGGGTAATGATCCATGCTCAGTACATCGGGTTCGACCTCGTTGACAAAACGGCTGACATGCTGGTCGTAATTGTCCGTCCCGAGCTGGGCGTTGCCGGCATAGTTGGGAAACAGGTTGATATAAGTCAGTTTGCCCGGCGAGGTCTGACGGAGTTTATCCACAGCCGTCCGAAGACGCCCGAAATCCCTGGCTGAAGGCTCATCATGCAGATTAATCCCCCAGCATACCGGCGAATTGAGCAGGTCTTCCGGTTTTGCATCTGTGGTCTTAATCAGCAGACGCAAATCATATTTTTCACACAGTTGAATCTGTTTTTGAATGGTCTGTTTATTGTTAGCTCCAAAACCGCCGATGACCAGGGTAAAATTTGCCTCGGCAAGTTCCTGATAGCGCTGGTCCATCTTTTCATCCGCCGGCGGGTCCACCCACAGACCAATGGCAAATCGATCCTGAATAAAACGCCCCGCCTGACCGAAAGCACAGTCGATGGCCGTGATGCAGAGCAAAACAGCCGGTAAAACGGTCCAGAGTGGTGTTGGTTTTCTCATACAACAATCTCCAATTCACGTTGGGTATTCTTGACGTATTCTGACTCTTATTCCAAAGACATTATGGGCCCAACCAGATCCGATTTCAATACAAATCCGCTGTCGGGAATACCTTGTTTCACGAATCAGGCCGCCGTCAGGGAAGCCGCTTGCGATAGGCATCACGATACAAACCGATCTGGCTGAATGGAATAACCTTAAATTGCGGAATCTTCGTGTAAACCTCGCTGTCTTCTTTCAGCGTAAAGTTGTTGTTGGCAATATCGACAAATCCCGGATCGGCATCGGTAGACCAGTTGCCCGTATTAACCAGCAGGTGCTGCCAGTTTGACGGCATCTCAAGAATCGGTGTTCTTACTGCCAGATTGTTGACCAGCTCATTGCCGCGCGGCTGGGCGGGCTCGTCGTTGAGAATGGACGCAAGCTTCGGATAGCGGACGCTGTAGGGGGGCTGGTCGTGTTTGACGCTGCGAAGCTTGTCGTACATGCCCCACTCGCCGCCATCAGAAATAAATCGTTTTGCCCAATCCAGTCCCCGTGTATCAATCCAGGCGCCTCTGGCACAGTCAACAAAGATATTATTATGAATCAGGTTATCCCGGCCGCCGCCGACATTGACCGCACACATCGATCCGGCCTTGTAAAAGATATTGCCGAACACGGTAAAGCCGCTTGCGGCATCATCCAGATAGACTACCCGCGAACCATGCCGGAATTGCCCCTCGGCACTGTGAATATGATGGAAGAAATTGTAGCGCAGGGTGGTGCCCCGGCTGACCCAGCTTCGTCCGGAGTAAAAGGCCCCAACGTCGTCGCTTTCAGTGCAGACATCGTGAATTTCATTGTATTCAATCATGTGGTCATTACCGCCAAGTTGAATAGCATTATGCGGCCCATCATGAATCCGGTTGTGCGAGGCCTGGTTGCCGACCCCGTCGATTTGAATTGCCGGTCGGTAGGTAAAGCACCAGCGGCTGTAGTTATAGATATGATTATTCCGGGCATAATTGGCCGCCGGCTGCAGCGACTGACGGTCGCCGCCGTAAATACGGATGCCGCCGTCGCCGGTTTCGAAGATATCGCAGCTTTCCACGCCGTTTTCAGTCCCGCCTGCCAGCAGGACACCGGCATTGCCGATATTTCGGATCATACAGCCTTTAACGGAGTTTCCCGTACCGCCGTGAATCTCGACGGCTGTCCCGCGGCTGCATTCAAGGGTCATGTCCTGAACGGTCGTATAGGAGCAGTTTTTCATCGATATGATGGTATTGACTATGGACACGATGGCGCCGTCGGCTGTCAACGGTGCGGGCGGCCAGAAGTACAGCATTCCGCTGCCGCCGTCCAGATACCATTCACCGGGTGCATCCAGTTCTTCCAGCACATTGAGCACATAGTACCGGTGGTTTTCGGAATAGCCGTAGATTCCATGCGGCGGATGCGTCTCGATAGTTTTGGTTGCCGGGTCAATAGACTTAATGCGCTCATACGAGTCCGCCCAGTCATGAGTCCAGAAGCCGTGTATCCATACCTGGTCGCTTTTTTGCCAAGTCCCCGGCTGCGATTCGGTGTAAGTGAATTTACCCCCATCCGGCCCGGCGGGAACCTTGTCAATCTTGACCCAGCCCGTATTCGGCCAGCGGGCAAGGGTCATAGGTTTGTGTTGAAAAAACAATTCCAGCCCGGCCGGCGCAAAAGGCCTGCCGAAGCCCCGGCTGACTGTCTTTCCGTAATCGTTAATACCCTGTGCCTTCAAATCGGTCTGCAGGACCGATGTCCGGCAGTCTTTTTTGAGCCGGTTGAGAATTGCAGGGGCGGTAACCGGCACAAAAGAACCGACTTGCCGGCCAGCGATCAGGCGAACATTTTCCTCGCCATAAGCGGCATACACGACAGGCGATGCTTTTGTGCCAGCATCTTGTTCTGCCAGCTCAAAGGTTTGTTCCAGATAATAATTGCCGCCGCGGAGCTGAACATGGATTGGACCTGCGATTGTTTCTGTGGATTTGAGTTGTCTGATTTTGTCTCTGGCGGCAGTCAGTGTTTTCAGCGGACCGTCGGTTTTCTGAGTATTCGGCCCCGGCAGACTGCCGGACCAGGCATCGTTGCCGTCAAGGCTGATAAACAGGCTTCTGCCCTGAGTCGTATTGGCTTGCGAGGAGCTCTGTGGGACTATGACAAGGGCGGCGATGAAAAAGAAAAGGAAGGGGCCTAATGCAAATCCGGTATACCGACTCTGACAATTCCAACGTGAACGACTGGAAAACATGTTTTGTCCTCTCTTGCTTTTTGTTCGGATTAACGTGAATAATCTGGCTTGATTGATGTTAATAAATGCGGGATCGGCCTTCGGGTCGTTTGCCCATTTTGCCCCAGACCTGTTTCAAAACCAGCCATACCACCGGCGCGGCGATGGCCGAATACAATGCCGTGGACAGGGTAATCCAGAATATCTCCGGCCGGGACTGACCAGTCTTCCAGGATTCCAGCCAGACGGCAGGCAGTTCGGTCAGCATATAGGATACAAATACCAAAAAAGCCTGATACAAAGGCCGCTGCAGACTCAATGTTCGGCTGAATTGACTGAGCAGAGTCCCGATGATGCCGTAGCAAATCATGTGCGGCCCCAGTGTCCAGCCGACCAGGTCTGCCGCAAATCCTGCTGCATAAGAACAGCGAATCGCATCCTGCGGACGTGTATTTAAACTGGCAAAGACCAGAACCGCAATCATGATGGATGGACGTGTATGCCAGCTGCCCAATGCGATCACATTCAGCAGTTGACCGGCGTCGAGCAACGCGGCCACTAGCAAAACCAGACTGAATATCAACCATCGCATCGTTTATTTTTTTTCCTATGGGGCTGCAGATACCGGGATGACCACGACCACCTCTTTCAGTGTGGTCAGTGTCTCGATGGGACGAACACGAATGTCCCATAACAGCGGGTCCTGGTCATTCGGATTGACCTGCTGGACCTCGCCGATGACCACCGGCACATCCAGCGTTCCGCCCTTGGCCGACGCATAGACCGTATCTCCAACCCGCACATCCGTATCTTTGGGGATAAATCCGATTCGACAGCCATTCTTGCCGTCGCCGAACATCTGGGCTGGAGTATCGAATGGAGTCCCATCCCGGCGAATCCGGACCTCAATCCCATGAGTCGAATCGGTGATCAGGGCCACACGGGCCATCGTTTCCGTGGCGTCTTGAACAGTCCCGATTACACTGTTTTTATCGGCTGAAAGTACAATCTGGCCCGCCTTAACCGAGGCCTGCGTGCCCTGGTTAATAATGGCTTCATGGCGGGCTGTCAGCAGCAGGGTATTCACCCGAGCCGTCAGCAGACCTGATTCCGCAAGGCCGTACTGTTTACGGATGCGGGCCAAAAACAGGTTTTCCCGCTCCACTTCAGCCATCTTTGCTTCAAGGTTCTTATAGTTTTTCCAGAGCTGATTGTATTGGGCTTTTTCAACAACCAGTTCGGGATTCTGAGCCATCCGGATAGGATCGATTGAAAACTTTCTGCCGACTTCCAGGACGGGCCTGAAAACACTGCGAAAGGCAAAATTGAGGCTTTTAGCCAAACTCTGAGGGATAACGCCGAAAGGATCAAAGATGAGGATGCTCAGGATGAGCAGCCCAATAAAAAGCGAACCTCTCGGAGCGTGAATGTTTCTGAATGCCATATCATAGAATCGTTATAGAGTCGATAATTACCGATGGATAAACTCGTTATGCCATGACGGCAGGCTCAAGGTGAGCATTGCTGCCGCCGGACTTAATCCCAACCTGATCCGGACTGATCGAGAGCGTCCTTGAGAATCTCCAGATTTTCCAGATAGACACTGCAGCCGCGAGCAACACAGGTCAGCGGATCGTCAGCATGCTGAACCTTAAGCCCTGTGGCATTGGAAATCACTGTGTCCATCCCGCGAAGCAGTGAGCCGCCGCCGGCCATATACAGCCCGTTGTCAATCAGGTCGGCCGCCAGTTCCGGTTCCGCCCGTTCCAGGGCCCGCATGACGCCTTCGATGATACCGGCAATCGGTTCGCGGAAGGCCTCGCGGATTTCTTCACTGGTAATGACGATTTTACGGGGCAGGCCCGAAATGGTATCACGACCTGCAATCTCCATAGTCATTTCCTGCTCAAGCGGGGCGGCTGAGCCGATTTGTATCTTGACCTGTTCGGCACGAGGTTCGCCGATTAACAGGTTATACGTTCGTTTTAAATGATTGATAAGGGATTCATCGAAGTCATCGCCGCCAATGCGAACGGATTCGCAGGTGCTGATATCACCTAAGCTCATAATCGCAATTTCAGAGGTACCTCCGCCGATATCGACGACCATGGACGCGGTGGGTTCGGTAATCGGAAGTCCGGCCCCCAAACCTGCTGCCATGGGTTCATCCACAAGAAAGACCTTTCTTGCTCCGGCCCTTTCGGCACTGTCAATGACCGCCCGGCGTTCAACCGCTGTGATACCGCTGGGAACCGCAATGACCACACGGGGACGGAAAAGACCGCCGCGGCCATGAACCTTGCGGATAAAATAGCCGAGCATGCGTTCGGTGATTTCAAAGTCGCTGATGACGCCGTCTTTCATGGGACGGATAGCAGTGATGGAGCCGGGGGTTTTACCCAGCATTTCCTTGGCAATCAAACCGACGGCTTCTCCGTTGTTGAGAACTACGTTGGTGCCTTTTCGAACGGCGACAACGGAAGGCTCGTTGAGAACGATCCCCTCGCCGCGGACACAAACCAGGGTGTTGCAGGTGCCCAAGTCTATTCCCATATCCTTGCTGAACCAGCCCAGTACTGTATCCAGTATCACTTTGATTCCCTTCGTTATATCACAATCACGGTTTTGTCCTGCGAAATACTCCCTTTCACAAAAGGGTTCTGCTGGATCATGTCCCTATATTCAGGTCGTCACATTTGCACCCTGAAAACAGGAATTTATCCTGCGGATATAGTATATTTCGGACAAATCTATTCGGCAACTTCAAAAATACTAATGGGAAAAAGCTTTATCGGGCCTTAACGACCGTAAAGAGCGAATCCCATCCATAGTATTCGCCGCATTTAAAGGCTACAAAGGCGGCTGTGCCTACCACTGCCAGCAGCGCCAAAGCTAATATTGCCGTATAGACATCACTTGAACTTGCTATTTTTCGTTTGGCCATAATTTGGGTAATATAAGATAAACTTATAATTTAGTTGCTACGGTATCGCCGATTTTGGGCTGCTGCTGGACCATTTCCAGTATTCCGGCGCTCTTGTTGATGTCCACGTCGGTCACGACGACATTGCAGAGGAATTCGCTGCCGCGTACGACATGGAAGGTCATGCCTTTTTGGACGCCGTCAGCGGAACCCACGGACAGGGTGACCAGCGACTGGTCAATTTCCATAATCAGGCCCTGAATATCTGAGCTGATGGGTGTGCCGGCGGGGCGGGCCTTATCAGTGATCTGGGTCACCGGGGCGGCTGCAATCAGCGTGGTGCCGGTGGCAAACTGGGTAACCTGCTTTTCAAGCTCGGTCTTCTGTTCCAGCAGACGACGACGCTCGGATTCAAGCCGCTGCAGCTGGACGATCTTGTCATACAGGTCGGCGGTCAGCTGGTTGAGCTCTTTCTGGTCCTGGATATTCTGGGCACGGGCCTTTTCGAGCTGGTCCTGGGTCAGCTTGAGCGAATCGAGCATGGTGGCGACGCTCTGCTCAAAGCCGGTCATAACACCTTTCCAGCTATCAGCACGGGCCTGGTATTCCTGGCTGAGACGTTCGGTTTTCTGCAGGTTGGCGGCCATCTGGTTGTTGCGTTCCTGCAGGGCGTTGATTTCCAGACGAAGTCTGTCTTCGAGTTCCTTGGTCTTGGCGACCTGTTCTTTGTATAAATCTGCCTTTTTGATGGCATCCGACTGTGCGGCATCGCGAGCCAATTGTTCTTCGCTGTAGAGCTTTTTGTAGTTATTGGCGCTGCCGACATAGCTGACCATCATTCCGCAAAGGAAGATTGAAAACAACGACAACAATACCACCAGGATTTTTGTCAACGTGCTCAAGGTACCCATCCTTTCAATTTTTATGTGGCAGTCATGACCCGCAATAATATAGAAATAAGGCCTGACCGAGCCTGTACTGCCACCTCAAAACCTCTATTTTCAGGCAATGCGGAATTGTACGTCAGGGCATTCATAAGGTCAAGAATTTTTTAGGCTTGCAGGAAAAATTGGGTTCGTTTGGTGAAAAAGTGAAAAGGTAAAAGGGAAAGGGCAAAAGTGAGGAATCCGCCGGAGGCGTAGGCTGGTTTACCCCAAGCACGGAGGCTTGGGCTACTATGGAATTGGGTTTGTTTGGTTTTTTGACGGGATTTACGGGATAAATGGGTTCGTTTGGTGAAAAACAAGAATATAAGGATTCAGGGATACATGGATACAAGAATTGGAAATTGGGTTCGTTTGCTGGGAAACAAGAATGTAAGGATGCAAGGATACAGGGATACAAGAATGAGGAATTGGGTTCGTTTCGTTTTTTCATGATTGCTCCTTCTACTAAAAGTTCGTAGTTCATGGTTCGTAGTTCATAGTAAAAACTACGGACATAGTCGGGAAAAGGGTCCCGGCGGGCCTCCTTTGACCCAGCCTATATATATGTTGGATGGGGAGGAAAAGTTGCTTTTATATTTAAAGTATTTTTAAAAATTAAAAGATCAAAGAACTCAAGAACCTAAGGACCTGAGAATCAAGAATGCAAAGATGTTGGATTTAAGGATACGGGATGGGATAAATCCGAAATATGAAGAAAGAAATTCTAAACACATTTGAAATGCTCGTAGTTCGGAGAATAATTTAATGCGGATGAGGTGAAATCATGTCGCCTGGGGTATGGTTGGGCGGCAAATATTTCCCAGATATCGACGGCCGAGCAGTTGATGACTAAAAAAAACAAGATCGATAGGGTTATTATAGTTGCCATTTAGATAACTACCCGCCGGCTATCTCCTATTATTGGATGCGCGTTATGGTTGTTTATGCGGGGCAAAGGGCAGAACTGCTTACCATTGCTTTCAGATGAGCAATCACCGCTGAATGCAATTGACAGACACGAGATTCAGAGATTCCCAAGGTTACCCCAATCTCTTTCATGGTCAATTCTTCAAAATAATAAAGAATAATAATGAGCTGCTCTTGTCGAGGAAGTCCCCTTTTTATATACTCTTGAAAGTCTTGTTTGTGAACTTCTGAAAATGGATTTTGGCTTTTCGGGTCAGGAATAACATATAATTCTTTCAGTTCATCGTCTCCATCTGAATCCGATGAACTCGTATTGAGGGAGATGACAAGGTTGACATTGGCATCCTGCTGAAAACGATAGAACTGGTCTATGTTCATCCCTAATTCATCCGCCAGTTCTTCATCCGTTGGATACCGTCCCAAAATAGTCTCCAGTCGCTGAATCACCGCCTGGAGTTTTTTAGTGCGGGTACGAACCAGCCGGGGCACCCAATCCTTCTCTCGCATGTAGTCCCAGATTGCCCCCTGGATACGGATGGCACTATAGGTTTCAAACCGGGTGTTTTCTCTGGGGTCAAACTTTTCGATGGCGCCCATCAGCCCAAAAATGCCGGCACTATGCAGATCTTCCAAGTCAACAAATTTTGGAAAACGAACCTGAAGCCGCTCAACCGCATATTTTACCAGAGGAAGATAGTGTTCCAACAGGATATTACGTGATTTCACGTCATGATGCTGAACATAAATATCCCAAACCTTTTTGATATTGACCTTTGGCAGAGTTTCCATTAACGACCTCCATGACCCCAAGTTTATTGATATCAGCCACCCAGCCTCTACATTTTAAGATCGTGAGCCAATCTCTTTGTTAAACCACAAATGAAATCAGCTTCCTGGTTGTTCTTTCATACTCGGCATTTGAGGAGCGCCATAGGACACGATCTGGTGCGGCGACGGCGTCAGCTTATCGTTAGTTTTGTCTTTTTGTTCGAACAGGAACATGCACAGCTCTTTCCGTCCATGTCTGGGAGAAATCGCAGGCGTCAATGATTCGGATTGTCGAGTCGTCTGCATGTTCCGGCCCGGAGGAAAGCTGCTTTTTGATATACATTGCATGCCGCTGTTCCACCCACAGGATGGCCCCAAGCCGTTTTACCAACTCTATTTCCTTCAGTTGTTCTGCCTGTCCGATTCGAATCTTGTACCGCCAGATGGCGTCCTGTTCATCATCGAAATCATACTCCAGCATCTGATTATTATCTTCAGAGGCATGAACATTACCCACCCTCAGGCTCGGATAGCCGCCAAGATAATGAATCTGGTCTGCCAGGATTATCGCATGCTTAATCTTTTGGAAAGCAAACGCCTTGAGTACTGCGGCGATCTTCCTGTAAGCAATCCCAGTCAGCATCACGGCATGGTTGATATATTGAATCGCCGCCGCCTCTTCCAGCTCAAGATCCATATTGAGCAGAACTATCATGTTTTCTCGTGTGATAATCAGTTTAACGTTCCCTGCTGAAGATCATTCATATATTAACGCAGTGTCACATACATGTATCTTTCTGTCTTGTTCTCAGATTATTATAATCGGCAATAATGAGGGTTGAGCAATATCGGTGCAATGCCTGTTTTTGGCGTAAGTCAAATGGACTATGTTGTGTCAGAAAAACCTCTTTGCGCGAATCGGTAATAATACCTTGCACGGCTATTGGGATTTTCTTGACACCCTGACTTGATCTGATTTATCGTATTGGCAACGGTATTCAGGGAGATTTGAATTATGATGGCTGCGCCAACCTGCCGGATTTGGCGATCTTTGCGGCCAACTGGCTGAGATAAATAGCATCAAGGGGCGACCAACAGGTCGCCCGTACGCGGGGATCAAGGTCTGAAGCAGGATGCTTCAGCTACGTTGGGGAAAATCCCGTCGCTTGCGGTGGGGGAGCGAATAATAAAATCACGTCGCTTGCGCTCCGTGCTGCTGTGATAAATTGCGGGCGACCAGCAGGTCGCGCCCTACGGAAATTAGGGCAACCACGGGGGATTGCCCCTACAACAAAATGCACACGGCGTAAGAAAAGGCGGACACACAGGTCCGCCCCTACGGAGACGGTCGGAACATATTCAACCCCTGCGGGGTTGGGGATTTTGTGCGGGGGATTTTTCCGGGTTTCGCTTCGCTTACCCGGAGCTATTCGGGTTTGACCCTGCGGGTCGGATGGATTAGAATTTTGGGCAGGCACGGGGTGGGAATAAAATCCTGTCGCCTGCGGTGGGGGAGCGAATAATAAAATCCTGTCGCTTGCGGTGGGAGAGCGAATTATAAAATCACGTCGCTTGCGCTCCGTGCTACTGTTGGAAATTGCGGGCGACCAGCAGGTCGCCCGTACACATTGCGGGGGGAAGGGGGATTTTGGGGTTGGTGAATTTGGCGGAATGCCTTCGGCGTGAAATTTAACCCCAAGCACGGAGGCTTGGGCTACTATGTGGGAATTTTATCCCAAGCACGGAGGCTTGGGCTACCCTGTGGGAATTTTATCCCAGGCGCGGAGGCTTGCTGCATTTTGCCGGGCCTGTGGGCCGGAAGGAGACGAGGGAATTGAGACTTGAAAATGAGAAATTGAGAAATCAAAATAGTTTAAAGTTCGTGGAGGAATTGAGATTTCAGATTTGATATGACCAGGTCCAGCGGGTATGATAATTTCACAAAAAAAGCCCGCGGTTGATGTCATTGTACCTGGCCGCGACGAAACGGGAAATTTCAAGCAGGAACAGTATAATTTTGGTTTATACGATACGATAAAGGCCGGTCGAGAAAGGATGGATGCGTATGAAAATGGATCGTCGTCAATTTCTGGGGCAGACGCTGCTGCTGTCGGTGGCGGGGTGTTCTTCGGTTCTGGATAAGGGAGCGGCTGAGCAGGCCAAAGAATGGAACGCCATTCTGTCGCGGCATCGGCTGGAGGGGCTGGAGGTCAAAACGGTGCAGTTGAACTGGCCGCGGCTGGTGGGCAAGAATTCCCGATTGGATGTGCATGGGCGGGGGCTGCGGGAGACGGTGTGCCGGATTTGGACGGACAAGGGGGTTTCCGGGTGGGGTGCGTTTCTGGATCGGCGGGAGAATGCGGCCAGGGTGCTGGACCGGTTTAAGGGGATGCTGATTACGGAGCTGTTTGATCCGGCAGTGGGGATTATCAAGCCCGAGGCCCGGCCGCTGGATTTTGCGATGCATGATTTGGCGGGGGTGATTTTGAATCTGCCGGTCTATGCGATGCTGGGCAAGCACGGTCCCAAGGGCAACCTGTGCTACAGCGGGATGATTTATTTTGATGATCTG
Organism: Sedimentisphaerales bacterium; assembly: GCA_016935635.1. Taxonomy (GTDB): domain Bacteria; phylum Planctomycetota; class Phycisphaerae; order Sedimentisphaerales; family Anaerohalosphaeraceae; genus Anaeroglomus. The sequence continues at coordinate 9,008 of JAFGQP010000260.1, read as the reverse complement.
GAGCCGTCGGAGAATCCGGCCGGAATCAGCAAGGTGATGGAGAATTGCCGGTTTGATGTGGATTATGGCTATCGGCAGTTGAAGGTCAAGATTGGCCGGGGCAATAGGTGGATGGAAAAGCAGGCGGGCATTGCGCGTGATATCGAAGTGACGCGCAAGATCGCCGAGGCGTATCCGAAGGTGGATATTCTGGTGGACGGCAATGACGGCTTTACCTGCGATGAGTTTATCCAGTATCTGGAGGGTATCGGCGATATCAAGCTGTTCTGGATTGAGGAGCCGTTTGCCGAGACGCGCCAGGATTATCAGAAGCTGCGGGCGTGGCTCAGGCAAAAGCGCAGCAAGACCCTGCTGGCGGATGGGGAGTACGATCCGGATGAGGCACAGTTGATGGAACTGCTCAAGAGTAAGCTGATTGATGTGAGCCTGCAGGATGTCTGCGGGTATGGATTTACGGCGTGGCGGAAGCTGATTCCCGTGTTGAAGGAAATCGGGGTGACCAGCTCGCCGCACGCGTGGGGGTCGCGGCTCAAGACCAATTATACGGCCCATCTGGCCAGCGGACTGGGCAACGTGGTGACGATTGAGGGGGTGACCTGTTCGAGTGAGGATGTGGATTTCGGCGATTATGTTCTGAAAAACGGCAAGCTGATGACGTCTGAGGCGCCGGGATTCGGGATGAGGCTGAAGGGGTAGCGGGCGAGAAAAGTTTGGAGTTCGTAGAAAAAGTGGATTCCAAGCGAATTGAGAATTTAGAATAGAGAATTGTGAAATGAATAAACTGCCTGCCTCTGCAGGAATGGCAAAGTGGGAGTGGGGCTGGGGATTGAGGGGCACGGGGTGACGATGGGCAGGCACGGGGGCCTGCCCCTACACGGGGGGACGTAGGGCAACCGGCGGGTCGCCCGTACGGAAATACAAATCCATGGCCAGGCGGAGGGCAGACACCCAGGTCTGCCCCTACGCGGGTATAATATGTGTGAAATTCATTAGTCGTTTTTTGGGGTGCGGAGCAGGACCAGGCCATTGGCGACGCGGCGTTCGCGGCCGTCGGAGGGCGAGTTGACGACTTTGCCTCCCAGCCAGAGGGTGGAGGAGCCGCCGCCGTCGAGATTCATCGCTTCGGTGCATCCCAATTCGAGCATCAGGGCGGCCAGTTCATCGCAGGTCATGCCGTCCGAGAGCTTTTCCTGCCGACCATCGACTACGACCAGAAAGAACGATTTGTCGTTCCAGCCGAGGGCGGTGCGGGGGTGACGGGTGGTGTCGTTATGTTTGGGGCATTTGCCGGCGGTCACGAGGACGGGGTGGCCGGCAATGGCGGTTTGGACATTTTGCAAATCCGGGTCGGTTTTGATGGATAAGACCATGCGGCTGCCTTCGGTCAGCGGGGGGATGGTGGGCCAGAGTTTGGGGCCGATGGACAGGACCATGGTGCCGGGCGAGAGGGGGGTATTGTGCTGGCGGATTTTGGCGAGGGTGACGGGATAGTCCACGCCGGGCTTGAGCGGCAGCGTTGGGCCATCGGCGGCCGGTTCAAGCACCAGTTCCACGCCATCGGTGGTTCGGGTGGAAGGACCGATGGCGGGGGTGAACAGGACGGCCCTGTCTGCGGCGCGTTGCTGGTTGAGGCCGAAGGTCCAGTTCAGGCCACTGGGTTCCAGGACTTTCAGGTGTGAGGCGACGTTACCGATACGCGGCTGGCCGTCAGGAGTAATCCAGAAGCTCAAGCCTGCGGGGGTACTGACAAGCTGGCCATCGACGATATGCAGGCCCTGGGGGTCGCCCTGATAGGGGCCGACTTTAATGATAAAAAAGTCGCCGTTGACGGCGGCCAGCGGTTTACCCCATTCGGGCGGCAGGGCTTCAAGCTGTTTGCGGACGGTTTCGAGGTCGACAATGGTTTGTTTAGCCAGGGTCGAGACAAAACGGAAGTCGTCCAGTGTGCGGTCGATCTTGACAATATGGATGGCCCAGGGGACCTGCCCGATGCGGCGATGGGTGTATTCAATGCCCGGCTCGATGTCGGGCCACTGGGGTTCGGTCTGGGACTGCGGATTCAGATTAAAGGGATTGAGTGCGGGGGCGGCGAAGGCCGTCAGGCTGATGCACAGCAGGGCGATGAGTGCTAGATGGTGCAGTTTTGTGGTCATGGGCTGTTTCCTTGTCTTGCGGTTATTCCGCGGCGGCCAGCGTATCGAGGGCTTTGTCCAGAATCCATGCCTCGTCGGCGTCGGCGGGGATATCAATCCAGTGGACATTGCGAAAGGTTTTAAACCAGGTCCGCTGAGCCTTGGCGAGTTTGCGGGTGTTGATTTTGATTTGTTCGATAGCCTCATCGAAGCCCAGCCTGCCTTCGAGATGCTCGATGATTTCAGCATAGCCGATGGCGACACGGGCCTGGGGGCTGAGCGGTATGGGTTCGGCCAGCAGGGATTTGACTTCGTCGAGCAGGCCTTTTTCGGCCATGAGCCTGGCACGCAGGTTGATGCGTTTGCTTTCGAGGTCTTTGTCTCTGCGCAGGCCGATGATGAACCAGTCGTCGGCAGCGGGGGTGGACCATTGCTGCTGGAGGGCGGAGATGGGTTTGCCGGTCAATTCCCAGACTTCCAGTGCCCGGATGATGCGTTTTTCGTCGTTGGGGTGGATGCGGGAGGAGGCTTCGGTGTCTATGGCGGCCAGACGTTTGTGTACTGCGGGCAGGCCGAGAGCGGCGATTTCGTCGCGGAGGCGGTCACGGATGGACGAATCCGAAGGCGGGGCCTCGAACAGGCCGTAGAGCAGGGCCTTGATGTACATGGCGGTGCCGCCGGAGGCGATGGGGGTCTTGCCGCGGGACTGGATGTCCGCGACGGCCTTTTGGGTCAGTTCCAAGAAGCGGTCCACGCTGAAGGATTCGCTTGGTTCGACAACATCAAGGAGATGGTAGGGGATTTGTCCGCGGCGCTGAGGATTCGGTTTGGCGGTGCCGATGTCCATACGCCGATAGACCTTCATTGAATCAATGCTGATGATTTCGGCATTGAGCCGCCTGGCCAGGTCAAAGGCAAGGGTCCCTTTGCCGACAGCGGTGACACCGAGAATCAATATTTTGGATTTATTATATCTTTTGTCCATTTCAGACACGTTTGCATCCAAAAAAGAGGCAAAAACTAGCAGAATCAGACCTTGAATATCTTCTGTATTTTGTTGTGTGCATTATAAAGGAAATCGATATAATAGGAACTGTTTTTTAAGGAAATCAAGAGTTCCGCGGACTACCTTTTTGCGGCGGCCAGGCGGGCAAGTGGTTACTGCGGCTGTACTTAGCCTGAGCCAGCGGGATACGGGATTGTCGACGACTCTGAGCAAGATGGAACATTTGGATGCAGCAAGTGGACTTTACGACAGAATTGAAAGACAAAGCGGTACTGACCGACCGGGTGCTGGAGCAGGTGCTGGCCGACCAGACGGGTATTCCGTCTCGATTGAAAGAAGCGATGCGGTACATGCTGTTCAGTCCCGGCAAGAAGGTTCGCTCGGCTATGGTACTGTGGTGCTGTGAGATTGTCAGCGGTCAGGTGAATCCGGCGGCGCTGATTGGGGCGGCGGCGATTGAGATGGTGCATACGTATTCGCTGATTCATGACGATTTGCCGGCGATGGATGATGATGATTTGCGGCGGGGGCAGCCGAGCTGTCATAAGCAGTTTGATGAGGCGACGGCGATTCTGGCCGGGGATGGGCTGCTGACGCTGGCGTTTGAGATACTCAGTACGCAGGTTGAGGATTCCTGTGCGGCGCTGAGGATGGTTCGGACACTGTCGCATGCGGCGGGGCCTTCGGGGATGGTGGCCGGGCAGATGGATGACCTGTCGGCGGAAAATGAAACGGGCACGATGGACCTGCTGCGGCAGATTCACATGAATAAAACGGCGAGGATGTTTGCGGCGGCGGCAGGGCTGGGTGCAATTGCCGGCCATGCCAGCGAGGCACAGCTTGAGGCGGTGCTGGAATACGGTCTGAAGATGGGGCTGTGTTTTCAGGTTGCCGACGATATTCTGGATGTGACGGTGGAAAGTGCACAACTGGGCAAGACTGCGGGAAAAGATGAACAACAGGGCAAGCTGACATATCCGGCGCTGGTCGGTTTGGATGAATCGCAGCGGATTGCCGAGGAATTGACGATTGAAGCGGTGGATGCGCTGCGGATTTTCGGGCCGGAGGCGGATATTTTGCGCCAGCTGGCTCAGCGTCTGCTGCATCGGAATAAATAGGTCGTTGCGGATGCGTATGTGGAAAATTTGTCCGGCAGGGACAGGCTTAATGGTGATGGCGGCTGCTGCGATGATTGCAGGATGTGCAGGGACAGCGAAGCCGGTGCGGTTTGCGGTGGCTGCCGATGTGCAGTATGCCGACAAGGACACTGCGATGGGACGCTATTATCGCGCCGGGATTGATGGTTTGAGCCGGTTTGTTGAGGCGGCCAATCTTGAGCGGCCCGATTTTGCCATTCAGGTTGGCGATATCATCGACGGCGGAGAGCATGCTGCTGCTGAGATGGATCGGGTACTGGTGGTGTATGACCGGCTTGGGTGCGAGCATTATCATGTGGTAGGCAACCATGATTTTAACGGGCTTGCACGCGAGGCGGTACTGTCGAAAATGAAGCTGAACAGTGCCTATTACGGCTTTGCGGTGCGAGGCGTCAGGTTTATCGTGCTGGATATGCTGGATTTGGGTGTGCAGGGCGGCTGGGCCAAAGACAGCGAGGCCTATCGTGTTTCTGAGGCCATGCTCAGGGAGCTGACGACCCGCGGTGAGGCGAATGCTCTGCCTTATAACGGCGGTCTCGGGCAGGCTCAGCTGGCGTGGCTGGATAAGGAACTTTCAGCGGCGCATCAGGAAAAACAGGATGTTGTGGTCTTTGGGCATTTGCCGCTGCTGCCCGAGACGGATACGCATATTGCGTGGAACGCGGCGGCGATTCGGGATGTTCTGGAACGGTACGGCTGTGTGCGGGTGTATATCGGCGGGCATAATCATGCCGGCGGGTATGCCTGTCACAACGGCATCCATTATATGACATTGCCGTCGATGGTGGATGACCCGGCCGCGAAGACCTGGGCGATGATGAGTCTGTATCCGGACAGGCTGGAAATAAAAGGTTCCGGACGGATAGAGAATCAGGTATTGGTGTTATACCCAACGGGACTGATTATTCCGCGGCGGCCATAGGCCGCTCGTGTGCCGCGTGTATTCACGGAGTAACGCTGCCCTGGGCAGCCGCGGTGATAAAAATATTGCTGGAAGCTGGCGGCTGATAGCTCTTTAGCCGCGACGAACCGAAAAATATCAAGCAGGATCAGTATAAATCCATAGAGAACAATGGCGAAATTATTAGAAACGATAGACGGGCCGCAGGATATTAAATCTTTTACGGCGGAACAACTTAATCAGCTTGCCGATGAGATGCGGGACTTGATTACGGTATCGGTCAGTCGGACAGGCGGTCATCTGGCCAGTAACCTTGGCGTGGTGGAAATGACGATTGCGCTGCATTATGTCTTCGATTTTGCCAAAGACCGCCTGCTGTGGGATGTGGGGCATCAATGTTATGCTCACAAGATTCTGACCGGCCGCAAGGACAAGTTTGACCAGCTGCGTCAGGAAAACGGACTCAGCGGTTTTCCCAGCCCGGCGGAAAGTCCCTATGATGCCTTTTCAGTGGGGCACGCCGGCACGGCGATCTCGACAGCGCTGGGGATGGCGCTGGGGGCGCAGTACAACAACAGCGATGAAAAAATTGTAGCGCTGGTCGGCGATGCCAGCATTGTCAACGGGCTTTCGTTTGAGGCACTCAACAATATCGGGCTGGCCAAACGCCAGATGCTGGTGGTGCTGAATGATAACTCGATGGCGATTGATGTGACCCAGGGGGCGGTGGCGAAATTTCTATCGGGGATCCGGCTGAGTCATACGTATGAAGACATCCGCAAGACAACCAGCCGGATTCTGGAGCATCTGCCGGTGTTCGGGCGGACGATGGAAGGGGCGCTGGAGAATTTCAAGAAGACCCTGCGAATGGCGATTTCGCCGAGCCGGTTGTTTGAAAGTCTGAATATTCCGTACTTCGGGCCGGTGGACGGGCATGATATCCGCTCGCTGATTGATTTGTTTACAGCGATCAAGGAACTGGACCGGCCGGTGATCCTGCATGTCTATACGAAAAAAGGCAAGGGGTTTACCCCGGCCGACACCAATCCCCGCAAATATCACAGCACAGGGCCGTTTGAACTGAATGGCGAGGCGGGTGTCAGTGTTACGCCGGGCAAGCGTTCTTTCACCGAGGCGTTCGGGGATGCGCTGGCGTCACTGGGGGCAAGGGATGACAAAGTGATCGCCATCACCGCGGCCATGCCGGACGGTACAGGCCTGAACAAATTCCGCAAGAGTTTTCCGACACGATATATTGATGTGGGGATTGCTGAAAGCGTTGCTGTGGATGTGGCGGCGGGGCTGGCTAAGCAGGGATTTAAGCCGTTTGTGTGCATCTATTCGACGTTCCTGCAGCGTACCGTTGATCAGATTTTTCAGGAGGCGTCATTGCAGAATCTGCCGGTGGTGTTCTGTATTGACCGGGCGGGGGTGGTTGGCAGTGACGGTCCGACGCATCATGGGATGCTGGATATCGGCTTTATGCGAATGCTGCCGAATATCGAAGTGCTGTGCCCGGCGGACGAGCAGGATTTGAAGCTGGCGATCGAGTACGCAGCGGAGGCGACGTGTCCGATTGCGATCCGTTATCCAAAGGAAGATCTTGCCGAAGGCGGGCTGGCTGCGGAGCTGGCGGTGCCGTATCACCGCGGCAAAAGCGTTTTTGTACGGCACGGCGAGAATGCCAGGATTGCACTTGTTGCGGTGGGCTCGATACTGGCCGAGGCGCTCAAAGCGGCGAAAATTCTCCAGGAGCAGGGGATAGAAACCGATGTGGTCAGTGCCCGCTTTGCCAAGCCGGTGGATACTGCGATTATGAACTTGTTAGCACAGGATAAGACGCTGATTATTGCCGAAGATCACAGCGTTAGCTGCGGATTTGGTTCGGCGGTGCTGGAAGAAGCAGTTCGTGCGGCGGCTGCATCGGAGGATGCGGTAATGCAGAAGGCGATTGGCCGGACGGTACTGCTGGCCGGGCCGGATGGCTTTATTCCTGCGGCAGCACGACATCGTCAATTGGCCTGGATTGGGCTGACTGCCGAACGTATGGTGGAAGCGGCCAGGCAAATTGCAGCCGGGGAATCCATGAGCATTCTGCGACATCATTAAAAAAGGAATCTTATGAGACAACGATGGATAGTGCTTCTGGCGGGTCTGCTGCTGGTTGGGGTATCGGGTGCCAGGATACACAATACCGCTGCGGTTTATTATCAGCCGGAACGGACCAGAGCTTTCGGCAAGGGCTATCCCGATGAAATTGTCCAGCTTGCAAAGACGCTTGAGGCGGAGCCTGCGGGATTTGGGATTGCGTATCAGGATCGCAGTTTCTGGGGGGCATTTGAAAATAGCCAAGAAGGCAGGACTATCGTTCGTGCCGCGGAGAAATATCTTAGCGAAGAGCTGCCGGTTGTCACCGAAGAACTTTACATGGATTATTTTGTCACCGGCAATCGTACACGGTGTCAGGCAGTCATCAGCAGACGTGAAGGTCGGATGGTGAGGCTGTGCCTGGCGGAGTGCATTGAAAACAAGGGCCGCTTTGTCAAGGCGTTTGAAGAGGTGTGTGTGTCGATGTGCAATGACCGGTCCTGGGTGCTGCCGGCCCACGATTCGCAAAAGCAGAATTATCTGCAGAACAAGATTACGATTGATCTTGTTTCCGCACGGCATGCTCATGATTTTGCTCTGGCGATGGTCTTGCTGAATGACAAGCTGGATCCAGAGGTAATCCGGCTGGTACGCGAAAAACTCCATGAGAAAATTTTCAAGCCGTATATCGACGATGTGTACGAGAATACCCGGCAGGCTTACTGGAAGACAGCGACACATAACTGGAACGCGGTGTGTCATGCAGGGGTGGTGGGAGCGGCCCTGACGGCGCTGCCGAATGTCATGGATCGGGCGTTATTCGCAGACCGCGGCGTTGGTTATATGGATTATTTTTATCAAGGCTTTACCCCGGACGGCTATTGTTCGGAGGGGCTGGGATACTGGAGCTATGGGTATGGGCATTATATTGTGCTCAGCGAGGTGATTTACTGCGCCACCGGCGGCAAGAAGGATGTTTTTGCCGACCCACGCGGCTTGCCTGCGGCGCTGTACCCGTTCCGGCTGGAGATTCTTAACGGCAGTTACCCTGCACTTGCCGATTGCAGTCCGAATACCCGGCCGGATGGAGATATGATGGGGTATGTGAATATGCGGCTGGGATTGGAGGATCAACGCTGGCCGCTTGGGGCAGATACGGGCAGCTTGTTTGAGTTTTTGATGCATCAGCGCATTCGCTCAGGCCGGCCAAGGCTGGAGGCCCCCTTTAAGCCCGATAATACGGCGATTCGCACCTTTTTTGAGGATGCGGGGGTATTAATTTGTCGTCCGAATGCGGGTGGAACGTTTGCCGCGGTTCTCAAGGGCGGGCATAATGCCGAGCACCATAATCACAACGATTTGGGTTCGTTTACGGTTTTGATGGGCAAGGAACAGGTTATTCTGGACCCGGGAGCAGTGGAATATACCAGCACAACCTTCGGCAAAGACCGCTATACGATTAAAAAGCTCAGTTCCTACGGGCATGATGTGCCGCTGGTGGCGGGGCAGGAACAAGTGCCGGGAGCCAAAGCAAAGGCTGTGATTTTGCAGAAAGAATGTTCCGACGAAAAAGACCTTTTGACAATGGATTTGACTTCGGCCTATAATGTCAAGGAATTGGAACAGCTACACAGGACATTTACGTTTTCGCGTGAAGGGACCGGCTGGCTGGAGGTGCGTGACGATATTGCATTTTCGGAAAGCAAAGCGTTTGAGACGGCCCT
>JAFGQP010000259.1 GCA_016935635.1 Sedimentisphaerales bacterium | reverse complement strand
CTGCTTAATAATCTGTTCATATTCTTCCCACCTTTCCTTAAGAATTCAATCCCTTCTATTGTTCTGAAGCTAATTCTTCATATTTGAACTGGAAAACATGTATTCCCTATCTGCCAAAATGAACAATCGCAGTTCCTAATCTGCCTGTTGTGGGGACTATCTATCAGAATTGAAAAGACCCCTTTTCGCTTCCTATGCCTCATTCTAATTCAAGATACAATCATATCAGATTGTCATGAAGATTTCAAGAATATTCTGTTATAAGACAGAAGAATGGCATATTAGATCACAAAAAGAACAATCCTTAACCCCAAAATTAAATCTTTACTTTTCCCGATAAAACGTCTATTGTTTGGGACGTTTTAAAGCGATTCACGAGAAATAATCCGCCAGAGTCGTGGCTTGGCAGATATGCGATAATCTGGGGAAATCGTCGCGGCAAAACGACGTGGTAAAATAGACAAGGATGTCCGATGGCAGGCCGCAAGCATAAGACAAAACGCTCCTCCGGCCAACTGGTTTCGTTCCTTCCAAATTCGTATCTGGATCGAACCAGCCGGCCGGTCTATGCGCTGATGTACCTGCTGGGCTTCCTCCTGCTTTATGAAGTCGGCACGTTCTATATCCACCCAGACGTCCTGTCCCAGAGCCTCTATCAGCCGCAGCTTCGCGTTGTGGCGTTTGTCTGGGTACAGAACCTGCTCGAATACGTTGGTTTTTCACAGCGGATGACCTGGATAGCGCCGCCCTTTGTCGTGATGATTATCCTGCTGTGGCTGCAAATCACCAGCGGCACCAAATGGCAGGTCCGCGTCAGCGATTTTGTGCCGATGACCATCGAGTGTGTCCTGCTGTCGATTCCGCTGATTGTGCTCAGTCTGGCGATGAATCGCCCGGCCGCTGTCCCGGAACAGCCCGCCGCGGCGCTCTCTATGCCGCTGATTGCCTGTGCCGCACAGCCTGCCGCCCAGGGGCCGGGCCTGTGGGGAGATATTGTCACTGGCATCGGTGCGGGAATTTATGAGGAACTGGTCTTTCGCCTGTTTCTGATATGCCTGCTGATGATTCTGTTTCAGGATTTGCTGGGTCTGAAAAAAGATATGGCAGTGATTATTTCGGTCCTGATTTCCGCGATTTTATTCAGCGTGCATCATCATTTCTTCTATGTCAACGGCCATTTCGGGCAGGGCGAGCCATTTGTCTGGATGACCTTTATCTTCCGGATGATGGCCGGGATTTATTTTGCGGTGATTTTTGCGGTTCGCGGCTTTGGGATTGTTGCGGGGGTCCACGCCTTTTATGACATTATCGCCGCGGTGCTCAATGCCTTTCTGTTTGCCGCACGTGCATAGAGCTGCCGCCGGTCATCGGCTCACTCAATTGGACGTGTCTGCATAGGCTAATGCCAGCGTGTTCAGGTCCACCCCCAAACAGGCCGAGGCCAGTGTTGCCGCGGATTTGGTATCCGCCGCGATGTTCGATAATTCTCGATGATAATACTGATGGAGCAGTTGCGGCATGGCGGCAGGGTGAAGCGGTTCCTGCGATGCCGGAATTGGCAGTTCCGACCATAGCTGCTGCAATTCAGCGACCGGATTCGGCGAGTAAGCCCTGTTGGTGCCCGATTGCATCCACAAAAAAGCCCCCACAAACAAAACCGCCGCGCACGCAGCTGCCGCAACCACCCAGCGATGAGCAGGAAGGGGATAGCTGCGAAGTCCGATGGCCGCATCGGCCGCTTTGGAGATCGAAATCATCTCAGGAGCAGCCCACCCGGCAGCCTCCTGCGCAAGCTGGGTATCGAGTGTCCCCAGATGATGAGCAAACTGACGACAGCGAGCACATCGCCGCACGTGCCGCAGCACCGAGGCTGAAACCGCTTTCTGTTCATCCGCCGCTGCGGACAGCTTCCATTGATAATAATTGCACCACATAATCATAACCCTGTATGAGTTTTCAATTTCATCGCGGATAGTAGCTCAAGCCTCCGTGCTTGAGGCCAATAGGGATGCCGGAGGCATTCCGTTTTTTTACCTGACAGTCAATCATAGCCGTTGGATATACTCCCGTGTTTTCACTTTTTGAAATTTCACAACCGGACTGACATCGGCTATGTCGGCATCGCTGCCGGACGATTCCGCCAGTTGCCGGACCAGTTTCTTTCTGGCTCGAAACAGCAATACCTTGACATAAATCCCGTGCAGTCCCATGACCTCGGCAATCTGCCGCACCGACAAATCACCCAGGTATCGCAGTTCCATCGCCTGCCGCTGGGCAGGGGACAGTTCCCGCACAGCCGCCCACAGGCTGTCGCGCTGTTCCTGCTGGCCCGCCGCCTGTTCTGTTGGCGACGGGTCACAGAAATCCTCCGGAAGAGCCGCACTGGGCGTATGGTTATTCCTGCGGTAATGATTGGCTGCCAGCCGCCAGGCAATCGTGAAAACCCATGTCGAAAACGACTGCTCCGTATCAAACTCGTTCAGATGCCGATACACCCGCAGAAAGGTCTCCTGCAGCAGGTCTTCAGCGTCCTGCCGGCTGCCGGTCCGCTGATACAGAAACCGGAACAGCCGCGGCGAGTACACCTGCACCAGCTGCGTAAAACTGTCCGTGCAGCCGGTCTGGGCTGCACGGATCAGGTCATTGCTTAGGGCTGTTTCAGATGTTGTGTGTAAACTGGCCATACAGGCTGCCGCCGGAAACATACGGTTTTATTGAGACACCTCAACGCTGACATGCTTACTTTGTTCCAGTTGTTTAAGGATGGCAATTAAATCCTTGCTGTCCCAGTTGAGTTGTGCTCGCACGGTATCATTATTGCACTGCACGTGGATTGCACTGATCAACTGATCAATCTTCGGATTCTTATCCGCAACTGAAAGCGATGCCATCGCCAGCATGCCCTGGACAAACTGCTGAATCTTGGCAGCTTCTGCGGCATTGCGGGCCTGCAGCAGGATATCGGTATAGGCGGAATTATTCTTTTCACCCAGCAGCATCGCAATGCGATTGGTCTGCTGCAGAATCGCCGCTTCCTGAATCCCGTTGACGGTCTCGCCGGTCTTTTCGGCAAACAGCGACACAATCACGCCATGAGACCCTTCGGCAAACTGGTTGAACATCGCATTGCCCGCGGCGTTGGCGTGCTTGCCGTCCAATACGTCCAGACTCTGCTGGAGTGCTTCTTTGCCCATCCCCATCAGCAGTGTGGTGGGATTATAAAAGCATCCGTACTGCCGCTGGCCGTCCGCGCCTTTCTTTTCATCAATCCAGCTGTGAATGGTATAGGTGCCGTATTCGCTTTTTTCATAATACGGATTCATCCCCACCATGGCAATCAGCGTCGCCGGGTTGCAGGTCCCGCGGATAATCGAGGCAGCCTTCTGAGGGTCTTTATCCTGGCCGAACAGCGTCACGCCCTGGATATCATTGATTGGATGAAAGGAAAACACCTTTGCGAAATTATCCAGTTTTTCGATGACTCCCCGGGCTGTCAGCTCGCTGATGACTTCTTTGCCGAACACACTCTGGCGGAATTGATCCACATCCAGATGCACTGCCCAGGTCGCTTCTTTCATCACTTTGGTCTTATCCAGCGGTGCCGCAAATACCATCGACGACATAATCACAGACGCTATACATAATCCTGATACCATGCGTTTCATACCATGTACTCCTTGATTTTGGTGTTTTAATTGTTTTGTTATGGGCCCGAACCTACACTATGTAATACCCAAACCCCGGCCAAAGGTTACATAATTTGCGTGGAAATCAGTTTTGTATCCGGCCAAGTGGTGCAATAAGGCCATAAAAAAAGGCGACCCGGAGGCCGCCTTCATAGTGCAAAGACTTGTCATTTATTGATTTACAACTTCTCGCGGGTCCTGCCCGTCTTCGATTGCCTTGATTTTTTTGATCCGACGCAGATGACGCCCGCCTGTGAATTCAGTCGCAAGCCACGTTTCCACCATCTTTTGCAGCATGGCGGGCCCGACAAAATCCCCGGATAAACACAAGACATTGGCGTCATTGTGCTCCCGCGACACCTTCGCCGCCAGCTCATCATAGCACAGCGCTGCCCGAACCCCTTTAATTTTATTAGCAGCAATGCTCATCCCGATACCCGTTCCGCAAACCAGAATTGCCCGATCTGCCTTGCCCTTGGAGACTGCTGATGCCGCATCGAAAGCCCCATCCGGATAGTCCATCGGTGCGTCGGAGGAGCCATCACTGAAATCGATGTATTCGTGACCCAGTTGAGCCAGAATAGCCTTAATCTGTTCGATGGTCTTCACGCCACGGTGGTCCGTTGCCAGCGCAATTTTCATAGTAAATCCTTAAAACGTTTTTCTATGGCCTGCTCAATCTGAGTCGCACAAGCCTGATATTGACTTTCTCCAAACCCGATCGGATCGGAGACTTCGCCGTTCGGATCCAGCAAAAATACCCGATCCGCGGCCTCATTATCCAACTCCAGCACCGCATCCTGATGGTGCCGGCTCATCACAAATATCAAATCCGCTTCCTGTACATCCCGACGTCTCAGCAGCCGGCTGCTATGCCTGTCCAGCGATAAGCCTTTCTTGCGTAATACCTTGCAGGCTTCCTCGCTGGCCCGGCAGCCATCATACGCCGAGACCCCGAATGACTCTATTTTATATCCAAATGCGGGCAGTTCGTCAATATTACAGGACATTTTCTTCGATAAATAATTTGCCGCCAGCACCTCGGCCATCGGGCTGCGGCAGGTATTGCCCGTGCAGACAAACAAGATCCGGGCCGTGGCAAGCTCTTCGACCGCCGTCCGCGTCAGAACCCCTTCGCGTAAAATCTCGACCCCCGCATCGGATATCCTGACGACCGTACTGCTTTGCTGATACCGGCACGCCTGGGGTCCTCCGTCCACGACCATCTCGATTTGTCCATCGAAATACTCCAGAACCTGCCGGGCACTCGTGGCCGGTGCCATCCCCGAAGGGTTAGCACTGGGTGCCACAATCGGACAGACCGTCTGTGACAGTACTGCTAAAGCCGCTTCCTCATTCGGGCAGCGAATCCCAATCGAGCCGTTTTCATACAGGACATTGAAGACCTTGTCGTTAAGTTTTTGCCTTAATTCCGCTAAATTGGCTTCGTTTGGTTGACAGACCAGCGTGATCGGCCCCGGCAAACCCTTACGCACCAGGGCATGAACCCGCAGCGGCATTTGTGGAACATAGCGATAGACATCCTCCGGATATCCGATATGCAGCGAATAGCGTTTGCCTTCCGTCCGTGCCTTGACTGCATCGAGCCGACGGATCGCCTCCGGTTCCGCCCGGCATGCCAGCCCATAGACCGTCTCGGTCGGAATGGCCGCCACGCCGCCGCCATCCAGCACCTTCACGGCCGCACGGACGATCGCCTCCTGCTCCGGCCCGTTCCACTGATAAACCTCTGTTTTCATACTGATATCGGATTCCCGAGTTGATTTATCGGATTAAGTCAAGGCAGCCCTCGCCTGTGAATGCCTCATATCCATACGAGGGGGCATGATAGCAAAAGATGCTGTTTTTGAGTATCAAAAAACGCTTAAGGTTGGAGTTTTTTCAGCGCCGCCGCGAAGACATCGTACGCCTTCTGGTCATAAAGACAGAACACCACTTCATTTAGCGACGTTTCCCCCGACAAATGGGCGATGACGTTGGCCAGCATGATATCGGCGCAGCGGTCGATGGGGTAGCCGAAGATGCCCGTACTGATGGCACAAAAAGAGAGGCTGTTCAGCTTGTTCTCATCCGCGACGTTCAGGCTATTCAATGTAGCGTTTTTGAGCTTCTGGTCCTCATCGCCTTCGCCCATCCGCGGCCCAACGGCATGAATCACATGCTTGCACTTGAGCTTGCCCGCCCCGGTGATG
>JAFGQP010000032.1 GCA_016935635.1 Sedimentisphaerales bacterium | reverse complement strand
CCCAACAGGCACGGCAGCAGCCATGTCATTCTGACCCGTGCGGCGTGGAATGCCGAGAAGGATTCCAATTCTTCCGCATCGGTACCGGCCATGGCATAGATGTCTTCGGCAGCTTCTTCTTCGGCGACTTCAATGATGCGGTCGGCCGTGATGCCGCCGACCAGGCGTTTTTGTTCATCAATGACTGGGGCAACCAGTAAGTTGTTCTTTTTAAATAGGTTACGTATTTCTTCCTGGTCGGTGTCAACGGTGACATAAATCGCTTCAGGATCCACAATTTTGCCCATTTGGGTTTGTGGAGTAGCTAATAAAAGATGGCGTATGCCGACAGTTCCAAGGAATCGTCTTTGTTTATTGACCACAAAGACGCAATAAAATTCTTCCTGGCCCTCGGCTTTTCGAATCAAATCAATCGTTTGCTGGACGGTGAGGTTTTCTTCGACAGCCAGAATCATGGGGTGCATGATGCCGCCGGCAGAGTCTTCCTCGTATTTCATTAGCCCCTGAATCTGACGGGCATCATCATCATCAAGGCTTGCCAAAACCTCCTGGCTTTCCTCTTCATCCATTTCCGCCAGCACGTCGGCGGCTTCATCGGGAGGTAGCTCTGAAACAAGATCGGCAATTTCTTCATTCTCAAGGACTTCTTCGAACAGCTCGGCACGGGTTGCCTCATCGACTTTTTCGAGGACTTCGGCGGCCAGTTCTTTATCCTCCATGGCGTCGAACACCATGCGTTTCTGGTCGTTGTCCAGCATCTCGACGGCTTCAGCAATATCGCTGGCTCTCTGGAGATCCAGAAATGCACCGAGTGCTTTGAGGTTGTTTTCCTCAAGCAAGGCACTGATTTCATGATAAATTTCGATTTTTTCTTCGGACATCTGACTCAGGCTATCTGGTAATGCTGGATTTTTAAGAAGGCCGATGTTTTTGGCTTTACCTTCCTGACAACCGACAGTACAATACTACTTCTGCCAAAGAAGTCCGGCAACAGAAAAAGAGGATATTTTATATGAAACGTGCAGGTATTATCCTAATTATCGTCTCACTGTTTGGTGTGTTTACCTATTCGGTTGTATCAGCACCGAAACCGGTCACGGTTCAGCGTGCTGGTCAATGGACATTGGACGTCCAATATAGTCAGCCCCTGCAGATTTCGGTTCGTCTTCCGGGTTTTGAACAACCGCAGCGGTTCTGGTATCTGGTACTCAGTCTGACCAATACTACATCCAATGCGGAGATTTCGCTCATACCGAGCTGCCAGCTTGTGACCGATACTTTCAAGACGATCCCGGCCGGTCAGGGTGTACGCAAGGAAGTTTTTGACGCTATTAAATTGAAACATCAGGGCCAGTATCCATTCCTTGAGTCGATGGATTTTGCGGATATGACACTGCGTAAAGGGGCCGATAATTCACGTGATATCGCAATTATCTGGCCGGAATTTGACCCGAATGCCAAGAAAATCAGCCTGTTCATCGCGGGCCTGTCCAACGAGACAGCGGCCATCAATCATCCGGTGAAAAAAGATGAATCCGGAAATCCGGAAAAGATATATCTTCAAAAGACGCTGCAATTGAATTATGCCAATACGACCGACCCTGAGCTGCGAGCTCGGGCGGGTCTGGCTTTTCAGGATCAGAACTGGGTGATGCGATAGCAGGGCCGGGGTTCTGTGAGCTACGCTAGTTAAAACCAGCCTCAATTTGTGAAGGCTGGTTTTTTTTTACTTTACGAATCTGTGGAATAGTTATATTTTATATCCAGAATAATTTATATAAAAAACGGCACAGCCGTCAAATTATTAAAGGATGAGGTCTAGTATATGTCCGTTGCGGGACAATCATATTTTACCGACAATTATCCAGATTATGACCGGCAAAACAGTCCGGCTTGAATATCTCTGTTTTGCGAATGGATTTTGAATGGTTGCTGACGGAAGCGAGAGGCATTGTCATGAGCCGCAGAAAACGCATCGTGTTTAGTATGGGAACTCGCCCGGAAGCGATTAAGATGGCTCCGGTTTATCTGGCTGTTAAGGCCAGTCCGGATCTGGAGGCCATACTTCTGAGTACGGCACAGCATCGACAACTCTTGGATCAGGTGCTGTCTGTTTTTGGTATTCAGCCGGATGTGGATTTAAATTTAATGAGTCCCAATCAGGGGCTGTCGGAGATTTCGGCGAAAATTTTGACAGAGACGCAAAAGG
This sequence comes from Sedimentisphaerales bacterium, assembly GCA_016935635.1. Lineage (GTDB taxonomy): Bacteria > Planctomycetota > Phycisphaerae > Sedimentisphaerales > Anaerohalosphaeraceae > Anaeroglomus. The sequence goes on along the minus strand of JAFGQP010000032.1, from coordinate 8,562 downwards.
TTCTGTCATCCCTGAAACCCGATGCTATTCTGGTTCATGGGGATACGGCGACCTGCCTGTTTTCGGCACTGGCGGCATTTTATGAGCGCATTCCCATCGGTCATGTGGAGGCGGGACTGCGGACCTACGATTTTGATGCGCCCTGGCCGGAGGAGATGAACCGTCGCCTGGCGGATCCTATTTGCCGCTGGTGTTTTGCTCCAACTGAACGGGCACGCCAGAATCTGCTTCGCGAGGGCATATCAGAACAGCATATTTATATTACCGGCAACACGGCGGTCGATGGCTTGTTTCTCGGATTGGAAAAACTTGGCAGTCAGCCTGCGGCGATTCCCGGCCTGGAGCCGGGGTGCCTGGATGGCAAACGCCTGATTTTGGTAACCGGTCATCGGCGTGAAAGTTTCGGCGTCCAGATGGAGCAGATTTGCCGGGCATTCCGACAAATTATTGATGATAATCCGGATTGTGTGCTGGTATACCCGGTGCATCTGAATCCGCATGTTCAGCGACCAGTGCGGCAATTGCTGGGCGGCAATTCACGCATATTTCTGATTGAGCCGGTGGAGTACCTGCCGTTTATCGAGCTGATGCGGCGAAGTGCATTGATTATTACCGACTCCGGCGGGATTCAGGAGGAGGCGCCCTCGCTGCAAAAGCCGGTTTTGATAACCCGGCGAACGACCGAGCGGCCGGAGGCGGTCGAACATGGGCTGGCTCAGATTGTGGGTACACAGACCGAGGCTATTGTCAGCCGGGCCAATCGGCTCCTGACCGATGCGTCTGAATATCAACAGATGATTGCCACCCAAAATCCATTTGGTGACGGTCATGCCTCACAACGAATTGTCGATATCCTGCGGGATACGCTGTGATTTTGACAGGCACATTATCAGCAATTCAATTCCGGTGTGATCTGGATAATTTATTTTTTTCTCCAAATGTCTATTACTATCAAAATGTGAGGCCTGAGAATATGATTCAAGCGGTGATCTTCGATCTGGGGCGCGTGCTGGTACAGGTCAACACCCAAAAACTGTGGGCATTTTTCTTCGAACATTACACGGAAGGGGATGTCCAGCAGGTGCTGGGACGCATTATGGCGGACCCGATCATGATGCAGTACAGTATTGGATGCATTCAAACGCGGGAGTTTTATCAGAAGCTGCATGACGACTACCGGCTTGATCTGTCGTATGAGGAGTTTGTGTTTCGCTGGTGCGATATTTTTGCTCCGATGGAAGGAATGGACTCCATCGTGGCTCAGTTAAGCGGCAAAGTCAGGCTGGGACTGTTATCCGATACCGATCCGCTGCATTGGGATTTTATCCGCCGCCATTACCCCCTGATGCAGTATTTTCCGAAGCCGACCCTGAGTTTTCAGATCGGTTCGGTCAAACCCAGCCGGGACAGTTATCTGGCCGCTGCCGGCCATGTCGGGGTGCCGCCGGAAGCGTGTCTGTTTATCGATGATTTGCAGAAGAATGTCGATGGAGCAAGGACTGCGGGAATGACTGCGCTCCGGTTTGAAGGGGTCCAGCGGCTGCAAAACGATCTGGCCGAAATCCATCTGCTGTAAGATGAAATTCCGGCCAGGTTTTATCTTTTGGCTATAAGAACGTATTGCGTGTGTGTCGTTATGGATTCACTTCCGCTGTCTTGTCTTTGAGTAATTTGGGCTGTGCAATCTTCGGCGAACTGAAATAGGTATTTTCCAGATGCATCTGCTCGGTCGATGTCAATGCCTGATCGGTTACGATCTGGGGCGTAATAAACACCACCAGTTCGCTGTTGATGATGCTTTCTCCGCGGAACTTGAAGAGCTCACCCAGCAGCGGGATATCACCCAGGATGGGGACTTTATTAACCTGGGTTGAGACGTCCTGTTTTTTCATGCCGCCGATCACGACGGTCTGCTGGTCGCGGATCAGTGCCGTGGTCATCGTCTGGCGGGTAGCAATAATCGGCTGGGCGGGGACATTGTTGTTTCCGGTTCCCACCAGGACGTCGCCGGTGCGAACGCTGAATTTCGGGTTGAGAATCAGCCGGATCAGGCCTTCCCGCGTCAAGTGGGGTGTGACCAGCAATTCCACGCCGACATCGCGGAACTGGGTGGTGCCGATGGCGCCGCCGCCGCTGGTTTCGGTCAGTTCCTGATAGGGAATTTCTTCCACGATTTTGATCTGGGCTTCCTGGTTGTCCAGCACCATAATGCGCGGATTGGCCAGCAGTTTGGCACGGATGTCTTCCTGTTCGGCCCGCAGAATGGCGTCGATATTGATGTGTTCATTTAAGATACCAAACCGCATCAGGGCATTGGTATTGGAGGCGTTGTTGACGTTTCCATTGAACGCACCTGTTGTAAAAGGATTGGTTACTGAAGAAAAGGGGCTGGTGTTGGAGGGATCACCATAGATAGCGTTGCCCAGACTGGAAAGATCGTTGCCCAGTGTTGCTCCTGAAGCGGGGGCGCCGTAACTGGTGGCGGTGCCGGCCTGCCACTGCACACCCAGGTCAATGCGGTCTTTGGAGGAGACGTCGTAAATCCGGGCTTCGACCAGAATTTGCGGTGTGACCCGGTCGATTTCTTCAATAAATGAATTAATGGCTTCAATTTTGCTTTCCACGTCGGTCACAATAATATTGCTGGTGCCGGGATTGGCGGAGATGGAGCCGCCTTCCGAGATGAATTTTTTCAGTGATTCCTCGACTTCCGTCACGTCGGCGTAGGTAATGCGATAGACGCGGCTGACCTTTTTTTCCTGGATCTGAAGGACCTCTTCCCGCGGTACAACACGGATCATGTTGGCCGTTGTGATGAAGGCATATCCGTGAGCAGCCAGGATATTTTCGAGGGCTTCAGACAGCGGGATGTCGGTTAATGTCGCAGTGACATTGCCAATGACCTTGGGACTTTTGATGATATCCACGTCGGCCTGTTTGGCCAGGATGAGCAGGACATCATCGATGGGCGTGTCGCGGAATTCTATGGAAATCGAGTTCCGCATGCGTTCCTGAACCGGTGTCAGCAGTTCATTATTGGGTGACGGGGTCTGTTCGGCCAGACCCAGCCCGATACACCCCATCCAGAGTCCCAGACTTAACTGCACCAGTTGATGTATTGCATCTTTCATGTTTGTCTCCTGTTTATGTCCTGTCTGACTATCCTGTCAGTGATCATTTTTGTTCAGCAAGCTGCTGTTCGACCTGCTGTTTCCAGCTTTTTCCGTTTTTTTCAAATTCAACAAAATCCTTTTCGATTTTGCAGATGCGGATATCGCCGATGGATTCTCCTTCGAAAAGGACCTGTCCGGAAATGATTGCGGAGGGTTTGGTGGTGCTGTACACGATTCCCCGCACGGACAAATTACCTTGAATCACGGCGCCTCCGGTGGTCACTTTGGCCGAGGATTTCATGGGGTCACGCACGGATTCGGGAAAAGCATCCGGCATTTTCCACGACTCAGCCCTTTTATTGGCGGATACAGGGCTGGTGTTCTGCTCGGCGGGGGGATCTTGTGTAAGGGCCTTGGCGACGGAGGGTCCTGAACCCAGTACGTAATACAGTACTGCAACAAGAACAAACATTAACACCGCCACAAGCACACCCATTTGCTGCTGATGTTTACCGGTTTTGCCGGCCGAAGATCCGGATAAACGGTTCTTGAGAATTCCCATCGCCTTTCGCAGCGTGATGGTATTGACTCCGCCTGCATTGCTCCTGGGTACCGGTCGGGGTCGTACTGCGGGCCGTTGTGCCGGAACTGGAAATGCTGTCGGAGCAGCCTCTGATTTGCCGGTTGGGCTGCTGCTCTTTCTATAAAGCGGCGTCGACGGCTCCGGACAAGCCGTCGGAGCGGCCACGGGTAAAGTCTCCTTGTGAATCCCGGAGGCTTCAGTCCTGGACGGTGTCTGCTCCAAAGACTCCTGGCCATCAAAGATAAACGCTATTTTTTTCTGTAATCCTGCTTTTTTCATGGTTTATACCCGATTCATCAGAGCAAGGTCTGTCTGGGATTCGACGCTTGCGGGTTCGGTGAAACTTGCTTGTGACGGTTCCTGTTCCACGTCGTGGCCTGTGCGGATTTCGCTGGCCAGGGCGATGTATTCCGCTGCCCCGGTGCTGTGCCTGTCGTAGGTCAGGATAGACTGTCCGGCACTGGGTGCCTCGGCCAGTCGGATATTGCGGTGAATCACCGTACGGAAAACGGCGTCCCTGAAATACTCTCTGAGTTGCTGCTGGACGTCCCGGCACAGCAGGGTTCTTTTTTCGCTCATGGTCAGCAGGATGCGCGCCGGGTGAAGCTGCGGATTAAACCGATCCCGGACAATATCCACGGTTTCCAGCATCTGGCGCAATCCCTCGATGGCATAGTAATGGGTTTGGACCGGAATCAGAATATCCGTTGCTGCTGCCACTGCATTAAGCGTCAGAACGCTCAGCGACGGCGAGCAATCCAGCAGACACCAGTCAAAAGCATCCTGTACGCTGCTGAGTTGCTGCTTGAGGACAAATTCACGATGGGTCATCTGCGACAACTGTGATTCGGCACCGCAAAGCAGCACATTGCTGGGGGCCAGGCTCAGATGTGGAATCATCGTGGGCAGGACAATGTCTCGCAGGGGGATATACGGATTAATCAAGGCATCATAAATCGTCTTCTGCAGCCGCTCCGGCGCCAGGCCCAGACCGAGGGTCGCGTGGGCCTGCGGATCCAGGTCGACCAGCAGTGTCCTGCAGCCCTGCATTGCCAGTGCTGCGGCCAGATTCACCGCTGTCGTGGTTTTGCCGCAGCCGCCTTTTTGATTGGTAATTGCTATAATTCTCACGTTCTATTCCGTCGTGTTTGCCGTCTTCAGATAAACTCAGGGTGTTGTATCCGATGCAGTTTGTTTGTGGTGTGGAAGATCCACCAGATACGAAACCAGCACCCGGGCGCGAGGCAGGTCCGGGCCTTCCGCATCCCGTGAAATCTGGGCCGATTCAACAAAGACAACCGGCTGACTGCGTTCCAGACTGTTCAGGAAAGCAGCAAACTGGCTGAACGAACAGGCAAAGGTCAATTCCAGCCACGCGTCGGTGATTTTAGCCTTGCTGTCGGTGCCGAAGGTCGAACTCAGTTCCCGGGTTTTGGTTGAAAATTCAGACAGGTTGTGCTGTGAGGCCAACTGGCTGACTTGCACCGTCAGGCCGGATGCCGTATCGTATGGCACCACAAAACGGGAGGTTTTCTCGATTTGGTCTTTCAAGATGGTTTCAATGTGCACTTTGGTTTCCTTACGCTGTGCGGTCTGGGCCAGGGCGTACTGCTCATTGATGATGTTGAATTCTTTTCCCAGTTTGGCCACGGCAGCCTGCTGCGGTCCGAGGACCAGAAAATAAGCTGCCGCTGCGATCGCCGCCCATAGCCCCCAGGTGCAGACCACCATCAGACTGTATTGCTTAAATGCGGAATTTGGCAGTTTGAATTTCATCTTAATTCTGCTCTTTCAAGAGACATTCGATTTCGTAAAACGCACAGTTTTGTCCATCCAGGTGTCCATTGTTCCGTGCGACAATCTGAATGGTTTCAATCGTATCGCTGAGGCTTTCATTCGACCGGAGCTTCTGAATATATTCCTCCGCCGAAGCGTCGATCTGATCCTGGAAGACGCCGCCGACTTCCAATCGGAGTTTTCGCTGGATAACCAGGGTCTGCTTGACATTACCCGTGGCTTGATCCGTTTCTTTTTTCTGCTGATCCGTCCGGTTCAGGTCCAGCCGGGTCAGAACAAGATTGTCCGGCAGAGACTCCGTCAGGGCCTTGAGGATGTCGGAAATCTGAATGCGGTATTGCAGACCCAGATCAACATCCTCAAGCTGCTGGCGGAGTGCAAATATCCGGCTGTTGGCCTGGGTATAATATGTCAGGTCATCCGCTGAGGCATTGATTTTAACCTGATTGTCATCGATGATCTTCTGCTGGGTCTGCATCAGGGTTCTGTTGTGCTGCCAGCAGGCGGCCAGCACGACGGTTCCCATCAATGGAATCAGCAGCGGCACCATGGCTATCGCCACTACAATCGGCCTGCTTTTTTTCGGCAGACCCGCACCTTTGAGTAAATCAATGGTAAACATCATTGTAAGGACCTCATTGCCAGTCCGGCCGCAACGGACATCGCCGGGCCGAATTGTTCAAATGTTTTTCGTGTCGGACTGTCCGGAGGACAGGAAATCACATCCAGCGGATTGAATACGTTTACGGGAATCGGCAGTGCTTGCTGCATCAGCCGCACAAACGGCTGGTACAAGGCAAATCCGCCGCATAAATACAGCCGGCAGACGCGCTCGGTATTCGGCTGAAGCGAATAAAATCGCAGCGTTTCCAGCACATCACCGGTGAGTTTTCCGCAGGAATTTTTCAGTTCTACTTCCAGAGCACTGTCGGAGGCTTTGTTCTCCTGACTCAGATTTTTCCTGACTTCGGCTACGCTGGTTTGCATTTTTACCGAAATCATCGTCAAAATCTGCTGGGCGGTGCCCGACAGATTGCGAACAAATGGAACCCCGTCTTTGCCCAGGATGGTCAGGGTGCTGACGGTATACCCCACATCCAGGGCGGCAAACGTATCGGCCCCCTGATTTTCCGGCAGCTGTCCCAGACAGTTTAAAATTGCCAGGCTGTTGACGTCCATCAGGACGGGTTTGACCTGCGCCTGCTGGGCGGTTCTGATTTTTCTCTGGATGGCGTCTTCCAGTCCGATAACCAGGTAGCCTTTACGGCCCTGTCGAGCCGGTTCGGCAGGAGTGCCAACATCCTGCAGCAGCTGATAATCCACAACACTGTGATTGGGATCCAGTGCGGAAAGCTGCTGGGCCTCCAGCTTGACGGCCTGCTCAATGGCTTCATCCGGCAGGGTGGGGAAGCTGAACCCGCGAACCGCGACATCTTGGCCGGAAATACTGCAAACGGCGCTGCGCAGGCCGGTGGTACCAGTATCGTGAAAGCATTTCTGGATGGCTCGGACCGTATTTTCGTCCCGAAGAGTCTGGTCCTGTGACGACTCAATGACTGCGTAAGCGGCTGTCGAAGCCGACCAGCCTTTCGAGTTCTTGTCGAGACGAACGAGTTTGACGGAACTGGAGCCGATATCCAAACCGACTAATCCCGCCTGTGTTTGTCCAAGTCTTTTGCCAAATAACATCATGTCTCATCCCTTTCTGCAGCGGAGCGCATTCCAGAGCTGAAATGTCCGCTTGAAAAAAAGTCTGCCGGCGCAATACCTTTCGCCGACACGAAATGTATCGGATTCAGGCTGGTCGGGCTTAACCGTAAAATTGCATCATCAGAATACAGATGGATAAAAACAGACATTTTATTCGGACCTTACAGTTGATGTTTCACTCCAGCCTCCAGGCACCAGCAGGTACTTGCCCTTGAGCGATATATTCCCGGGCAAAATCCCTTTCATGAGGCGTTTGTCATAATAATACTGTTTGATGTACCCATTGGTCCCTGACCCGACAATGCCGCGAAGGGATTCGGTTATCGTGCCCCGGACAATGAGTTTGTCATTTTTGTTGGAGTAGTAGTTTCTTCGTCCCGGCGAGGAATAAAGGCGATACACATTTTCGGCCCCCCAGCCCCCGCCGCCAATGGTCATGGCGGCTTCCACCGTCATGGTGGCCGGCAAGATCCGATTGGAAACCCCGGAACCGGTCTGGTTTGCGATGGGGCTGTACCCGGTGACGCTGGAGGCGTCGAATCGGTCGGTGTCGTACAGCAGATCATTTCGAGTCATACCCGGATCAATGACCTTGATGACACCCTGAGAAATCAGCCCCAGCACATTGGGGTTGTCTGTGGCGGGCATGCCGTCTGCATCACGATCGCCGGCGACTTTCAGTTCATTGGCAACCCAGATATTGCCGGAAGCGACGACGGTAATGCTGCCCTTGACGGTGTTGATGGTGCCCAGTGCTGCGGCATCTTCGGAACCGCAGCCGATGACCACATTGCCGTCCACATAAATCTGAGCACCCGGTTCGCTTCGTACGCCATTGAAATTCTGGGATACATAGATTGCGTCCGCCGGATTGTCAATGCGGATATCGGTGTGGCTGCCGGTGGTGTAATGGCAGCCGTAGATGGGATATTTGATATAGTCGTGATTGTTGCCGGTGGTGTTGATTTTGTAGTCCCATGAATTGGAACCCGAACCCTGCCGTGTATAGCCTGCGACGGTACAGTCATCATAGACCCTGACATAGCCGATGCCGCTGGCATCCACATAAAATTTCAACTGCACGGCCGGCAAGTCGGTCACCGATGAGGCGTAAAACCCCGTGCGTCCATTGTTGTGTTTAGGCAGGGCCTGAACCACTTGCGGATTGTAGCAGTATGTTGGATTGGTGCAGTCACGAAATCGCTGGATCTTCTGTCGAATCGAGGCGGGATCTACCACAAGACTGGCGGGTTGATTGAAGGAAATGCCTTCATCAAACAGATTGATGGTCGAAGAATATTTATCCCGCCCGCGGGAATCATACCGGGATTCTCCCATGGAAACATGTTCCAGAAACTG
>JAFGQP010000258.1 GCA_016935635.1 Sedimentisphaerales bacterium | reverse complement strand
TGCATGAGCGGGCTGAAATTGGCTGTTGATTATCAGAAGGTATTTGAGATGAAGATGCCGGAAGCCTACCAGCGGCTGCTTTTGGATTGCATGGCGGGGGACCAGATGCTATTTACGCGACAGGATAGTATCATGCTGTCCTGGCAATTGATCCAACCTATATTTGATTATTGGGAAGAAAATCACAAAAATCTATGCATTTATCCGGCAGGTTCCTCTTTTATTGAGTGTGCGGAGCAAATGATAGAAAAAGAAGGCAGGAAATGGACTGTATTGTAAACGTTTTCATAAGTTCCTGATTTCACATATATTATTTAGGGTAAAAAGGGGGTGATTTAGAGCATTTTGGTTTTGTGATTTACAAAATTTTATTTTTGACTAAAATTATTGTGAAAACTAAGGCAATAAAACTTGCTTTTATAAACAATAACTCTATAATTAATCCAAGAATGTTCTTAATCGTCCTGTTTATGTGAAAAAAACACCAAAAATTGGCCAAATGAGAAATTATTTAGGCAGGTTCTTACTATGGTAATGAATAGAAAGTGTATCATTCGGCTTTCGCGGTATAAGAACGCATTGAAAAGATTGAAATCTTTAGGATTTGTGAAGGTCTTTTCAGGCAATCTTGCGGATGCGGCTGGGGTGACATCCTCTCAGGTTCGCAAGGATTTTTCCCTGTTTGGGATTACCGGCAATCGGCGGGGTGGTTACCGTGTGGACGAGCTGATCGAGCGGATCAGCCTTATTCTTGGCAAAAATGAGCTGCAGAAGGTGGTCATTGTCGGCATGGGCAATATTGGCAAGGCACTGATGCGATACCGTGGTTTTGAGGCCGGCGGAATTAAGGTCCTGGCGGGTTTTGATATTGACCCGGCCAAGTATAATAAGCTGGCTGAAATCCCCATCCTGCCGCTGGAAGATTTCAGGGAATTTGTTCAGTCTCAGGGGGTGAAAATAGCGATTCTGGCCGTTCCGGATGTGTCGGCACATCATGTATCGGAAGTGATCATTTCGGCGGGGATTAAAGGAATTCTCAACTTTGCTCCAATACAGCTTCGCGGTGCTGACGACGTGGTCGTCAGCAGTATAAATCTGGAAGTCGAGCTGGAAAATCTGATTTATTTTGTGAATGCGGGCGCAAAAACGGAACCTGAAATTGAGGCATGAAAATCCATCGGTTGAAAACCCGAATTCTGCTGGCTTTTTTAGCGATTATCTTTGTTCTTGGAGTCAGCATATTTGCCCTGGGCTTTTACGTGATCAAAGAGGATATTTATGCACGTGCAAAGCGGCAGGTAGGGCATTATCTCGACAGCGCGCGAACGGTATACAGTTCTGAAATAGAGCGTATCGGCAGTGCCCTTGAATTGGTTGATCTCAACAGTGATCTAGCGGTTCTGCAGCAGAAGATCAATTTGGATTATTTGCATCGCGTGGATGTTGAACAGGGCAAGACAAGCCCGAGTGAAATTGTCCGGGCCTGCCTTGAGCAGGGCAAGATGATTGGGGGGACGCGTATTGCCGGGTGGGAGGAAATCGCCCGGATGCGTCCAGAGATACAGGCGAGGTGCCGGATTGCGATTCAGGAAACTCCCAAGGCCCGTCCCAGTAATCTAAAAGAGCTGGATTCGGCTATGGTCAAGGAATATGCCGTGCCGATGCTCAACGCCGAAGGCGTCGTCGTCGGTGCAGTCTATGGCGGACGTGTGGCCAACCAGGATTATTACCTGGTGGACCGCATTCGCAGCCTGGTTTTCGGTCAGGAGATGTACGATAAGTGGCCGGTCGGGACCGTGACGGTTTTTCTGGATGATGTGCGGATTGCGACCAATGTTGTGGATGAACGCGGTCAGCGTGCGATTGGCACTCGTGTCAGTCACGAGGTGTACAGGCAGGTTGTTGAAAATGGCGTTCAGTGGCATGACCGGGCGTTTGTGGTCAATCACTGGTATATGACTGCGTACGAACCGATTCACAATATTCACGGAACGATTATTGGAATTCTGTATGTCGGGATTCTGGAAGCGCCGTTTAATGTGATGGCGGCACGGGCTCTGGCGGCCTTTGTAGCGGTCATTCTGCTGACGTGCTTGTCGGCGATGATGTTCGCGGTGTGGCTTGCTGATTCGGTCAGCCGGCCTCTGACGCATCTGCGCGATGCGACCCATAAGCTGACTCATGGCGAGCTTGGACATGAGGTGGAGTCGCAGGGAACGATTATTGAATTAAACGAGCTGGCGGTCTCATTCAACGAGATGAGCCTGAAGCTCGAAGAGCGAGAACGAAGTCTGAAGATCACCAACGATAAGCTGGAAGAGTTGAATAAGAGTTATCTGGATTTGCTTGGATTTGTGGCTCATGAATTGAAAGGCATATTGTCCTCGGCGATGATGAATGCCTATTCGATTCGTGACGGCTTTTTAGGCATGATTAATTTCAAACAGAAACGGGCCGTGGATTCGATTTGCCGCAACCTGGATTACCTGGCGGCGACGGTTAAAAAGTTTCTGAATCTGAGCCGGATTGAACGCGGCAACCTGGAAATCAACCGGACCGAGTTTGGTCTGTGGACGGGTGTGTTTGAGCCGGCGGTTCAGACCTTTGCCAAGCAGATATCCGACCGCGGCATGACGATGGTCAGTCAGATCGACCCGGCCTTACGGGTGAATGCCGACCAGGATTTGCTTCAGATTGTGGCTAACAACCTGATTAACAATGCGGCCAAGTACGGGACCGATCAGGGAAAGATTATCCTGACCGCCCGTCAGGATGAAAAATACGTGACTGTGGATGTGTATAACGACGGCCGCCCGATTACCGCCGAACAGGCATCGATGCTGTTCAAGAAATTTTCACGGCTGGATGTGCCTGAGAAGAAACGGGTCAAAGGCACCGGGCTGGGGCTTTATATTACCCGGCAGATTGTGGAAAGCCACGGCGGAACAATCCGGGTGGAACCGAAAGAAAATGGGAATTCATTTATTTTTACTATAGAAAGGGGATAAATCGTGGTAACGCCAATGGATATTATCAAGCGTAAGCGCGCCCAGGCGGTGGCTCGGATTATCAGCAAAGGCTATCTGTCCACCAAACGGGTGTATGTGGGTATGGCAACCTGTGAGATTGCGGCCGGATCCAAAGAGGTGATGGACATATTTCGTCAGGCCATTGCCAATGGATTGACCGATGTCTATCTGAGTCAGAAAGGCTGTGCCGGCCGATGCAATCTGGAGCCGACGGTGGAAGTGGTCGAAGAAGGCAAGATTCCGTACAAATACGGCAAAGTCACGCCGCAGCGGGCCAAAGACATCATCGAAAAGCACCTGAAAAAAGGTGAAGTAATCCGGGAGTGGCTGATTTAAACCGATTGCTTAAAAACTGCCTGAGAGGCGAAATTAAGAATAGGACCGGACGGACGACGATGGGGCGACTGTGATAGCCGGAATGGTCCTGATAGATGAGAATAGAAAGGAAAAAACTGTGCCCAAGATTCAGTTTAAGATTACACTGTGCGACGCGCCGAGCTGCATACACAAGCACTCCAAGCAGATTCGTCAGGCGCTGGATAAAGAATTGGAAAAACAAGGTCTTAAAGAAAAGGTCAGCATTCATTTAAGCGGCTGTCTCGGAATGTGCGCCAAAGGCCCCATTATGATTGTCAACCCGGGGTATGTGATGTATGGCAACCTGACCGAAAACGATGTGCCGGAAATTGTACAAGCGCACCTGAAGCATAATAAGCCGGTGGCTCGCCTGGTTATCGGGGAAGACCATCTGTATAACCGGTTCTTCCGTATTTTCGGCGATGTGGACTTTTTCGGCAAACAGATGCGCATTGCGCTTCGCAACTGCGGCATCATTGACCCTGAGAATATCGACGACTATCTGTCGCTTCGCGGCTATGAAGCACTGGCCAAGGCGCTGACAGAGATGACGCCTGAACAGGTTGTCGCTGAAATCAAGAAAAGCGGTCTTCGCGGACGCGGCGGCGCCGGTTTCCCGACGGGGATGAAATGGGAATTTACCGCCAAGCAGCCCGGTCCGGAAAAATATGTGATCTGCAACGCCGACGAAGGCGACCCGGGTGCATTTATGGACCGCAGCGCCATCGAAGGCGACCCGCATACGGTTATTGAAGGGATGATCATCGGCGGCTATGCCATCGGCGCCAGCAAGGGCATCATTTATATTCGCGCCGAGTATCCGCTGGCCATCAAGCGTCTTGAAAAGGCAATTGCCGCAGCCCGTGAAAACGGCTTTCTCGGCACGAATATTTTAGGCTCGAATTTCTCCTATGACATTGAAATTCGTCTGGGTGCCGGCGCCTTTGTCTGCGGCGAGGAAACCGCATTAATTCATTCGATTGAAGGCTCTCGCGGGATGCCTCGGCCCCGCCCGCCGTTCCCGTCGGTCAGCGGTTTGTTCGGCAAGCCCACGCTGATCAATAACGTGGAAACCTGGGCCAATATTCCGGTAATTCTGCTGGATGGCGGCGCCTGGTTTGCCGGTATTGGAACAGCCACCAGCAAGGGAACCAAGGTGTTTGCTCTGGCCGGGAAAGTTCGCAATACCGGACTTGTCGAGGTGCCGATGGGCACGACGCTGCGTGAAATCGTGTTTGATATCGGCGGGGGCATTCCCAATGATCGGAAATTCAAGGCTATTCAGACGGGTGGTCCGTCCGGCGGATGTCTGCCGGAACAGTATCTGGATACGCCGATTGACTATGAATCGCTGGCCAAAGCCGGCTCGATTATGGGTTCCGGCGGCATGATTGTCATCGATGAAGATTCCTGTATGGTCAATCTTGCCAGATTCTTTATTGAATTCACGCAGGATGAATCCTGCGGCAAGTGTACGCCCTGCCGTGAAGGGACCAAGCGAATGCTGGAAATCCTGACCCGGATCACTGAAGGCAAAGGCCAGCCCGGAGATATTGAAAAACTGGAACGGCTGGGTACGATGATTAAAAAGTCATCTTTATGCGGCCTGGGGCAATCGGCTCCGAATCCGGTCCTGAGCACTATCAAAAACTTCCGCGAGGAATACGAAGAGCATATTTATCAAAAGAAATGTCGAGCCGGCGTCTGTTCGTCCCTGCTCAGCTACACCATCAATGACAATTGTGTCGGCTGCGGTGCGTGCAAGCGGGTTTGTCCGGTTGACGCCATCGAGGGAACACGCAAGGAAAAGCATCGGATTGACCAGAACAAGTGTATTAAATGCGGTCAGTGTTATCAAACCTGTAAGTTCAGCGCGATCACACGGGCCTAAAGGGATATAAGCTATGGAAAAACTGATTACGATTTATATTAACGGCAGAGAATACAAGGTAGAGCCGAACCAGACGATTATGCAGGCAGCGGATAAGCTGGGTTTTCATATCCCGCGTCTGTGCTATCACCCCAAGCTGTCGATTGAGGGTGCCTGTCGTGTGTGTATTGTCGAAGTCGAAGGCGCCAAGAGTTACGTTGCGTCATGTGCCTATCCGGTCAATGAGGGGATGAAGATCCATACCAACACACAGGAGCTGCGTCGGGCCCGGCGGGATATCGTGGAGCTGCTGGTGGACAACCACCCGATGGACTGCCACACCTGCGAACGTGACGGCAACTGCGAACTGCAGCGCCTGGCGGCGTCCATGGGTATTCGTGCCCGGCATTTTGAAGGCGAACGCAAGCAGTACGGCGTGGATGTGTCCGGCGATTCAGTCATCCGCAATCCGGATAAATGCATTCTGTGCGGCCGCTGCGTCCGTATGTGTTCGGAAATCCAGCAGGTTCATAACCTGACGCAGGCACATCGTGGTTTCAATACCGTGGTCATGCCGGCTTATAATATGCCGATGGCCGAAAGCGTCTGTACCGCATGCGGCCAGTGCATCAATGTCTGCCCGACAGCCGCATTCCTTGAAAAGAACTATACTCAGGATCTGTTCGAAAAACTGAATGATCCGAATCTGATTAAAGTGGCGCAATTTGCCCCGTCGGTACGTGCGGCGATTGGTGAAGCGTTTGGTCTTGAACCCGGTTCCAACATGGAAGGTCAGCTCGTTGCGGCGCTTCGCAAGCTGGGCTTTGATTATGTGTTTGATACCCAGTTTTCCGCCGACCTGACTATTATGGAAGAGGCCACGGAGTTCCTGGAACGGGTACAGAACAAAGGCAAGCTGCCGATGATTACATCCTGCTCCAGTGCCTGGATGAAATGTCTCGAGCAGTTTTATCCGGACCTGATCGACAATGTATCCACCTGTAAATCGCCGATGTCGATGCAGAGTGCCGTAACCAAGACATACTTTGCCCAGAAGCTCGGCGTGGATCCCAAGAAAATTCTCAGCGTTGCGGCGATGTGCTGCACGGCCAAGAAATATGAAGCCGCCCGTCCGGAACTGAATGTCGAAGGCATGCGAGCGACGGATATTGTGGTGACCACTCGTGAAATCGCCTGGATGATTAAATCTGCCGGCATTGATTTCCTGAATCTCAAACCCGAAGAGCAGGACCATCCTCTTGGCATGTCCAGCGGTGCCGGCGTGATTTTTGGCACCACCGGCGGCGTAATGGAAGCGGCCATTCGTACGGCTTATGAACTTTATACCGGTCAGACGCTGGTCGATATCGAAGTGGAGGATCTCCGCGGTCTGAAGGGTGTCAAGGAAGGCAAGGTACTCATGGATGGCCAGGAAATTCGTGTTGCAGTAGCTCACGGTCTTGGCAATGCCTGTAAACTGCTGGATACGGTTCGCAAGGATCCCGGCCGATACCATTTCATAGAAATCATGGGATGTCCCGGCGGGTGTGTCGGCGGCGGCGGTCAGCCTTATGCGGGTGTGAATTCAATTCCGCTGGATGAGGGAGCACTTCGAAAACGAGCTCAGGCTTTGTATGATGAAGACCGCTCCAAGACCATTCGTCGCAGTCATGACAATCCCGATATTCAGAAGCTGTATAAGGAGTTTCTGCAGCGGCCCGGCAGTCATGTTGCTCATGAATTGCTGCATACACATTATAAACAGAAATTCCCGAAAGGGATTGTCCCGAAAAGTTCTTTACAATAAGACGGAGTATTACGATGTCAGAAATTACACAGGAAAAAAAGGATGAACTGAAAGCGTTTATCGCCGAATGTTCGCAAAAACAATACCCGGATTCTTATCTGATTGCAGTGCTGCACAAGGTTCAGGGAATGTTTGGGTATTTGCCCCGCGAAGTGATGGACCAGGTTGCGGATATGATGCAGATTCCGACTGCCCATATCTGGGGTGTGGCGACGTTTTACCACTATTTCAATCTGAAACCCATCGGCAAGCATACCATCAGCGTATGTCTAGGTACGGCCTGCTATGTTAAGGGTGCCGCCGAGATATTGGATGCGATCAAGCGGGAACTCGGGATACAGGTTGGCCAAACGACTGAAGATATGCTATTTACGCTGCAGGAGGCCCGTTGTCTGGGTGCTTGCGGCATTGCTCCGGTGATTATGATTGACGATAAAATTTATGGTGAATTAGATGCCAAAAAGGTTATTGCCTTGATTAATCAGTATCGTAAAGGTGTGCAAGTAGCATAAAATAGCAGTTTTTGTACCGGAAGTCGCATTCTTTGTGAAAATTGACTTGAATTTCCGGGACAAACACACAAAATAGTGCTAAATTAGTCTTAAAGCGGTCTGTGGGTAAAATGCCCGGGATCACAATGAAAACAAAGATACAGGAGTACCGAGATGGCGAAGAAGATTTTGGTAATCGATGACGATCCGGATTTTGTGGAATCTGTAGTCAATCTGCTGGAAGCCAAGGGCTATCAGGTCGCCTCGGCTGCCAATGGTAAAGATGGTGTGGCCAAGGCGACTGCCGACAAACCCAATCTGATATTGCTCGATGTTATGATGAATACCAAAGATGAAGGGTTCAATGTGGCTCGCCAGTTACAGGAATTGCCCGAAGTGAAAGGGACCCCTGTAATTATGGTAACCGGGGTACGCAAAGAAATGAATTTACCGTTTGGCTTTGAGCCAGATGAAACCTGGCTGCCGGTCAAGCAGATCCTTGAAAAGCCGGTCAAGCCTGAAATGCTGATGAAGGCAGTTACTGACGCGCTTGGATAAGTGATTTATTTGTAATGATTTATATCCACGGGTGTAAATGGTTTGCGAGCACAAGAGGCATGTCGTAGAAGTTGCTGTACTTGGCTGCGTTACAATGGATATTTTTAAGCAAGATCAGTATAAAAGACAGCGGGAATGTGTATTTTCGCTGTCTTTTTTAATGCGCCAGGTGCAGGTGAGCGTTTGCGAGTTAAAATTCCTTGCAGACCGTGACGATCAGTGCTGCAGGCCGAAGCTCATTTCGATATTGAGAAGTATTGAGGGAAGGATGACCCACTCAAAAGCCGGACTGGGCAAACAGGAATCGCAGTTACTCACAACAAAGAACGAATCAGTAAAAAAGCCAGGAAAATGGCCGACAAGCTGGCTGTCAGCGTCATAAGTTTGGGGCGTTCTTTCAGGGCGAACAGTCCAAGAAGAACGATAATCGGCAGATGCAGCATCACCAGGGATTTGACATTGACGACTGCGCCGGCAATTGCTTTGGAGTACTGGACAGCGTACTGCTGGGTCAAGAAGGCCCCGGTTGCAGCCAGGCCATACAGCAGCAAAGGGGCGGATGTTTTCAAAGTGAGCTTTTGAAATGCCTTGACGCGGTACGTTTCGCCGGCCATGAGGAAGGCGCTTAATAAGTTCCAGCAGGCAGTGTATGCCAGGGCGCCCTGGGCGATACGATTGATCGCAACGCGGTCCAGGATGGTTGAGATGCCGAAAAGGACCGCCGCGGCCAAAGACAAAAGCGTGTAAATGGATTTGCCGGCGGAGGACTTATCCCGGTTAGCGGCATAGAGTGTCCAGCCCACAGCGGCCATACTCAGCAGCATATACAGAACAGATTCGTTTTTGGGTGTTTCATGCCAGCCGAGCCACAGGGTCAACAGGGAAAAAACCGGTACTGCCGCCTGCATGGGCATGACAATGGTGAGATTGCCAAACTGGATGGCTTCGGTAATCCAGATACTTCCGGCAAACGTAATCAGGGCTGTGGTCAGAATAACCAGCCAGAACATGCCATCCAGTGGAAAGCCAATCCCGCAGATAAACAGCATCGGCAGCAGGATGGCCGCACTGATGAGGCGTGAGGCCAGCACGACAAGGCGGGAATGAATACCGGTGCACAGCTTGCGAATAATCAGCACCTTGGCGACTTCGCACAGCATGGCCGACAGACTGAACACAATCCAGAGGGGCATCGACAGGCTTATCGTCCTTTCCGTAATTCAGTCTGGGATTGGGCATGGCGAATGCGGGTCAGCAGTTTGTGCAGATTACTGCTGCTCAGATAATTGGCCAGCATTTTTGCATTCCGTCGGTCATGGTATTGAAGCAGGGCAAGCTGAAGTTTCTTTTCACCCTGGCCGCGCGGGATGTAGATGGTCTTTTTTCGCGGCGACAGTCCCGAGACATACATGGCTGCCGACATTGTCAGGGGGACGGGCACAAAGTCCTGTACCTGACGCAACCGCCAGTTGCGATTAACGAGATATTCGGTCAATTTAATCGCATCCTCAGGCGAGCAGCCGGGATGGGAACCAATAAAATAAGGGACCAGATACTGGTTTAGACCGGCTTTGCGGGACATCTGTGTAAATTTATCCTCAAACTGCTCAAACACCTCAAATGAGGGCTTGCCCATTAATTCCAGGACATGCGGACAATAATGTTCCGGTGCAACTTTCAGATGTCCGCCGGTGAAGTGGCGTGCCAGCAACTGCATATATTCAGGTGACTGGAGTGCTAAATCATGTCGTATGCCGGAAGCGATATAGGTGCGAAGTTTCTGTTTTTTTCCTCCCTGCCATGTCAGGACCGCATCCATAAGTTTAAGCATCTGATGATGGTTGGCTTTTAAATGGGAGCATAATGCCGGAAACAGGCAGCTCGTGCGGGCGCAGGGGCCTGTTTTAGTACAGGTCATGCCATACATGTTGGCTGTGGGGCCGCCGATATCGGTGATGGTGCCGCCAAAACCTCGCTGATGGATCAGCAAGTCTGCTTCGCTAAGAATGGATTCAATGGAACGGCTTCGGATGGTTTTACCCTGATGGAAGAATATGGAGCAGAAATTGCACCCGCCAAAGCATCCGCGATGCGTGGTAATGCTGAATTCCACCGGCTTGATGGCAGGGACTCCGCCCTGAGAATCATACATTGGGTGGCATTGCCGAGTGTAGGGCAAGGCATAAAGGGCATCCAGCTCATCTGCTTCCAGCGGCTGGGCAGGGGCATTAACCACAATCACACCTGCTCCCTGGTCTTGGATAATGGATTTATCTCCGGGATGGGCGTGTTTCTGATAAGTCAGTTGTGCATCCATGAACAGATGGCGATCCTGTTCGATCTGTTCCAGTGAGGGCAGCCGCACCCCATCCGCAGGAGCCGGAATATCCCGAACGATTCGGTACGCAATGCCGGGGATATCAGTCATCTCTGCAATGGTTTTCCCCGCTTCCAGGCGTCGGGTGATTTCGGCAATGGCTCGTTCGCCCATGCCGTGTACCAGGATATCGGCTTTGGCATCAATAAGAATCGAGCGTTTGATTTTGTCTTCGATGAAATCGTAATGGACAAGCCGGCGAAGGCTGGCTTCCAGACCACCCAGAATGATGGGAATATTTTTGAAGGCTTCTCTGGCGCGAGCTGAATAGACCAGTAGCGGGCGGTCCGGCCGTAAACCGAGTCTGCCGCCGGGGCTGTACACATCTTCTGTGCGGCGATGTCCCATGGAGGCATAATTATTCAGCCGGGAATCAATGCAGCCTGAAGTGATTCCCCAAAAGAGGCGGGGCGGACCGAAAATCCGAAAGCTGTCTGCTGAATGCCAGTCTGGCTGGGCTAGAATGGCTACACGATACCCCTGTTTTTGCAGATATCGGCCAATCAGAGCAACCCCAAATGAAGGGTGATCGACATAGGCGTCGCCGGTGATGAGGATCATGTCCGGGCGATCCCATCCGAGGGATTGCATCTCTGCCTGTGTTGCAGGAAGCGGCATTATGGTACTATTTTTATTTTTCTGAGACATTTCAGAGTATTTTTATCCAGAGACGATAACCGGTTGACAAACAAAACATTATACTTTATTATCTGGCTTTCGTCGATAGCAGGAAGCGGGAATTTATGGAAGGACTTTCAACGGCGAGTCGGGCCCGTAGCTCAGCGGTAGAGCAGGGGACTCATAATCCCTTGGTCCAAGGTTCGAATCCTTGCGGGCCCAGTTTTAAACCCCTTTAATAACAAGCACTTAAAAATCGTATTATTTTTATACAGTTTCCTGTTTTGCATTTTCCGTCTGATTTTCCGTCCCGATATTGTCGATGAAGATTGACTGCTTATTGGCTGCCTTGTAATCCGATTCAAGAGTCTGCGTGTAGTATTCTGCTGTCGTAAAAATATCACCATGCCCAGCCCATTGCCGGACATCGTTATTGACTGTTGCGACAGAAACTTCAGATGCAATCCTCTTGCTAATGTACGCTTCAGCATGCCTTGGTTTGATATTGGCTAAAGAGACATGCCCGCCTATGAACTTTTCAAAGAGTCGGATCGCCCGTACCTGTTCATACAAACTGGTCGGCGCGATCTGGCCGGGCATGAGCTTTTTGTGCTCTGCAATAAAATTCTTGAGCAGGATTTTATCTGGTTTGTCAGATTTGCCATGATTGACTTTTTCCTGCATCTGTCTGGCAAAACAGTCGGCTTACCTGCGCGTGCGAAAACTCTGCGAATATCGCTTTCCCGACAAACAAACCATCGCACTTCCCAATGATGGCGCCTTTTCTGCGGCCATTGTTCTCGGG
>JAFGQP010000257.1 GCA_016935635.1 Sedimentisphaerales bacterium | reverse complement strand
TATCTGCGCGGCGTCATCCGGACATTGCAGGGATAAGCTTTATTCGATATAATCTCTGGCGACAAGATAACTATTTGAGTCAATTACTGTGGAGAAACCAGATGAAGAAAGCAGTTTTTGTTGTTTTGACAGGATGTATGGCTATGATATGCAGTTCATGCCAAAAGGCGTCGGCAAATAGCTCATCGTATTCAGTAACACTAACAACGATGGACCCGGGGCATTTTCATGCGGCGCTGGTGCAGAAGTCAATGTACCCGCAGGTCAATCCGAATGTATATGTGTATGCCCCTGCCGGCGACGACCTGAATGAGCATCTCAAACGCATTGACGGCTACAACACCCGGGCCGAAACCCCTACCGCATGGAAACAGCATGTCTATACCGGCGCGGATTATCAGGCCAAGCTGCTGGAAGAAAAGAAAGGCAATGTGGTGGTACTGTCGGGCAACAACAAGCTCAAGACCGAATACATCAAAAACTGCGTGGATGCCAAACTGAACGTGCTGGCCGATAAGCCGATGTGCATTGACGCAAAAGGCTTTGAACTGCTGAAAAAGGCGTTTGAATCAGCCAAAGCCAACAATGTGCTGCTGTACGATATCATGACCGAGCGGTATGAAATCACCACCATCCTCCAAAAGGAACTGGCTCATACGCCGGAGGTCTTCGGCCAGCTCAAGCCCGGCACCGAGCAGGACCCTTCGATTGTCAAAGAAAGCGTGCATCATTTCTCCAAGATCGTCTCGGGCAGCCCGCTCAAACGCCCGCCGTGGTTTTTTGACACGACCCAGCAGGGCGAAGGCATTGTCGATGTGACAACGCATCTGGTGGATTTGTCGATGTGGGAGGCGTTCCCGGAACAGGCAATTGATTACGCTAAGGATATCAATATCGTCTCGGCATGGCGATGGCCAACCCTTATCAGCAAAGAACAGTTCAGCGGCGTAACCCGGCTGGCGGATTTCCCGGATTATCTGAAGCCGCAGCTGAATACGGCGGGCCAGCTGCAATGTTTTGCCAACGGCCAGATTAATTATACACTGCGCGGCATTCACACCAAGGTCGCAGTAACCTGGGCATTTGAGGCCCCGGCTGGCGGCAGCGATACGCATTATTCCATCATGAAAGGCACTAAGGCCAATGTGATTATCCTGCAGGGAGCCGAGCAGAAATACAAACCCGAACTGTATGTCGAGCCGGCCGAGGGTGTAACTGCCCAGCAGCTCCACAGCGCTTTGTTCAATGCCATCATCAAACTGCAGCCGAAATATCCGGGTATCATGGCAATGCGTGAAAACAATCGCTTCAAAATCGCCATCCCCGAATCGTACCGCGTCGGCCACGAAGCGCATTTTGCACAAGTGACGGAAAAATACCTGAAATACCTGGGCGAAGGCAAGCTGCCCGACTGGGAAACACCCAACATGATTGCCAAGTACCAAACGACCACAACGGCTCTGAGCATGGCCAAAACAGGTAATCCGCAGGACAGCACCCCTGCCGCGGCCGCCGTCGAGTCCGGCATTCGCTTCGGCATCTGCACGGGTTCGGGCAATGGCGCCCTGCTCAAAGAAAACGGCTATGATTACATTGAAGAGGGAGTCCAGTCGCTGCTGGCCCCCAAAGTTACCAATGAACAGTTCGCCCAGAAGGTGGCCCAGGCCAGGGCCGCCGGCATTCCGATTTATGCCTGTAACGGATACCTCCCGGGAGATATGAATGTCACCGGGCCTGAGACCAAACACGATGCGATTGTGGAGTATTCCGAAACCGTTTTCCGCCGGGCCAAAGAAGCCGGAGTCAGGCGAATTGTCTTCGGCAGCGGCAAGGCACGCCAGATACCCGACGGTTTTGATCGCCAGAAGGCTCGCGGTCAATTTGTGGACCTGCTCAAACAGCTCGGCCCCATCGCGGCCAGGTATGATGTCATTGTTGTCATTGAGCCGCTGCGGTCGGGTGAATGCAATTTTGTTAATACCGTTGTCGAAGGGACGGCCATCGCCAGAGATGTCAACCATCCCAATATCAAGGTGCTGGCTGATTTTTATCACATGGCTCAGGAAAATGAAGGGCCTGAAGCGATTGCGGCTGCCGGTGCGATGCTACAGCACTGTCATATCGCCGAAAAGGAAAAACGCACGGCGCCGGGAATTGCCGGAGATGATTTTACCCCATATTTTAAAGCCCTGCGGCAAATCAACTATGCCGGCGGGGTTTCCATCGAAGGCGGATGGGGGGAAGGCCTGCAAAAAAATATTGCCAGGGCCCTGGCCACGATGAAAACCCAGGCGATACAGCAGTAGTTTTTATTGCTGCAGCGCCCGGGCTGTCATTGGCGATTATTTCTGTTTGTCTTTCTTTTCGTCTGTCAGACACTTCGGTGCAGGCTGGGCAGTGCCTCGTGTCGCCTGCCCATGCAGCACATCTTTGGAATCAAACCACATCGGGTCAATACAGATAAACCGGTCCCAGGCGATATCGGGGCCCTTTTTCTGATGATACACATGCCAGAGTTTGCCCTTGGCATCTTTGGTAACTGTGCCATGCCCCGGACCATAGACCCCTTCACTGCCGTCGATGATGGGATTGCCGGAGTATTTGGTGAAGGGTCCCATCGGATTATCTGCCGTCGCATAGCCGACACCGTAAAACCGCGAATCCGCCCCGCTGCCTGAATACAGGAGGTAGTACGTTTTCTTGTGCTTAATCATCCAGGGGCCTTCATTCACCCTGCCCGAACGCCATTCCCACGGCTGACTGGGAACCATCAGGAGCTTCTTTTCGCCTTTGGGTTTGAGCGGCGTTTCCATCGGCTGCACAAAAAGCTGACCAACATCGGTACAATAAAGATAGTACTGGCCGTCGTCATCCTGAAACAGGTGGCCGTCGATCACACCGGGCATGATAATGCCGTGGTCTTTGAATGTACCGTCAGGCTTGTCCGCGACAGCGACACCGACGCGAAAGGCCGCGGTATAATACATATAAAATTTCTTGTCGGCCTTGTTATAAAATACATCCGGCGCCCAGACATTTTTCCCCCCCGGACGAAAGACCTCCGGGCCCTTGGTCCAGTGCACCAGGTCCTTTGAGATATACACATGATAACTGACGTTGTTGCCCGTTGGGTACATATAATACACACCTTCATGCAGTATCACCGTCGGGTCGGCCAGCCCCATCTCGGAAATCACCGGATTGGTATAAGTCGCCTCATCCGCACTGCCCCACCCGGCCAGCATTAAAACACCCATCATCGAAATATAAATCACTTTGCTTTGCATATTTCACCTCAAATTGATTATTTATTTTTCTGATGCAATTGTCGGAAAAGAACTGATTCTCAGCCGTGCCGCACCCATCGGAATCAGCGTTACAGTTTCTTCGGGCTGATCAGTCATTACCGGGCTTGGGGGCAGAACATTAAGCAGACCTTTTTCATCAAGCGTCCAGGCTGGAATCTTTCTGGCTTTTGCCTTAAGTGTTATCGGGGCCGCATCCCATTTAAACGGCTGGTCGTCAGCAGGCCAGGTGCCCTTGACCACCTCGAAGCCCCTGGCGGGATTGTCGGTGGTAAGGACCAGTCCATAATTCCACGCTGATTGCGGCAGGATATCCCAGGCCGGCCAGATATCTGTCCCGCCGTTGCGTTTGTAGTGTTCCTGAATCTGTAGCGAATAGGTCAGCGGCCCGCGATCGACCGAGACACTGTTTTTGTTGTCTTTCCAGATCCGCAGCGAGGTTTCCATGGGCAGCGTCAGCGACACTTTATCGCCGGCCTTCCATTCCCGTTCAATCTGAACAAATGCCTGCCCGCGACCTTCGATCGCCTGGGCTTTGCCGTTGATTGCAGCAGTCGGAGCCTTGCACCACCCAGGAATCCGCAGATACAGCGGAAAGGTCACGGGCACTTCCGGCTCAACGATAAATTCAACCGTCTCTTCAAATGGGTATTTCGTCTGTTCACGAATCGTAACCGAGACCCCCTTGCCCGCTTTGGCTGTCACCGTACATGGTGCATACATCACCGCGGCAAGACCGTCGCCGGCCGTCGCCTGCCAGAGATTCTGCACATAATACGGCCAGCCATGCCCGGCATTGTGCTGGCAGCAGCGGTGGCTGTGCGGATTCATGTGGAACATCGGCCCGCCATTCTGTATGCCGGGCTTCTTGTCTTTGCTGTCGGATACGGCCATATTCGGACTGGTCAGATAACGCAGCGCCTTGAAATCGGCAGTCATCGCCGCCGGCAGCGAATTGAACATCACATCCTCGCAGCGGTCCGCCCAGACGGCAGCGCCGGTAGCCCGCAGCAGAATCTCGCAGGACAGCGTCATTTCCACCATGCCGCAGGTCTCAACGGCCTGACGCGGATCGGTGTAGCCTTTGCGGGCGTTTTCATCGGCGCCGTACATCCCGCCGGGAACCTGACCGTACATCGCACGCATCTTCTGCCAGTTCCGCTCGGCGCCGACCGCGTGCTTTTGCTGGCCGGTCTGCATCCAGTAAATCGTCGGCTCACGAAAACCCTGGGCCATATTGACATTGTGCCAGTTGATGACATCCTCGTCCCAGCGGGCGGTCTTGCGATGGACCTTGTGGGCCAAATCCAGCAGCCACGGCTGGACGGTGTGATTATAAAGCCAATAGATACTGTAAAGCTGGTCGCCGCCGCGCATCGACGGCCAATACCCAACGAGGAATTTATCCTCGGGCACCGATGCCAGGTAACGGCAGTATTTGAGCATCAGCGGAATCACACGTTCATCGCCGCAGTACTCGTAGTAATCCTGCAGGATAAACAGCATAATCATATTGGGCCAGAGGTCTTCGCGGCCCTTCAGGTCGGTGGCAAGGCCGGTACGCCCCTTGTCCGGACCGAACCATCCGTCGGCCTGCTGACTGTTCAGGGCACCCTCAATCCAGATTTTAGCCTCATCAAGCAGACGTGTGTCGCCCAGCGTGAACGCGGCGGCACTGAACCCTTTGAGCCAGTACGGAACTTCTTCCCAGCCGCGACTGCCGGAACCATCCTTACTGAGCCAGGCATTTTTGTCTTTTTTGAGGAAATCGCTGATCTCGGTCAGATGACCATGAAAGCCATCGGCCTGAAGACGAACCTGCTTATACAGCCACCCGCCAGGTTGAATCGCCTGCGGCGGCAGCTTGATCAGGGGGCTGGGCGCCAGCGGCTGGCGATTGCCGACATAATTCTGATTAGGACGACTGACATCCGGTTTATCAACAATCTGCACGGTATCTCCCCACACAAAACAACTGGCTGACAACAACAGCACCACAATCCGTATCGCATTCATATCCATATCTCCTGAAAAAAGGGTCCACTATTTATGATGCACTGAGTCGGGATTTCTTTACATCATTTTACAGAAAAATACGCAATTGCAGCGCATAAAAAAACGTCCCGCCGTTGAAGCAGGACGTTTGGCAACAGGTATTCGAATCGGATTTACTGCCGTATCATGGCGCGAATCATCCAGTCCCCTTTATCAAACGATTCCGGTTTGATATTGTCCGTAGTCGAACCGGTAAACGAGTGGCCGGAGGCCTGGGCATCATAATGCACATAGACACCTTTAGTCTGCTCGGGATTGAAATCAACAACGACATAGAATGTCGCAGGCACATCGACGGGCGTGGGCAGCTTGACGGTGTACCAGGCCGGCTCGCCCCGCTTGAACACTGAATACGGAAACTCCATTTCCTCGATGGTCTGGTTGTCCGCATCGGCCAGGACGATTTTAAACTTTTCCTGCGGCGGCTGAGGCGTGCCGTAACGAGAACCATAAATCCTGACGGCCATGACCTGGCACTCTTTTTCGACTTCAAATTTGACCGCGTGAGCACCGCCGGCAATACTGGACTTCCCGGCCGATTTGCCGTCGTCATACGCCCGTTCGCTGGGCCTGGCCGCAGCTTTTTTCTGAGCCGGTGCGGCGGATATCGTCTTTGTCCACTTGCTGACGGCTTCATCGACCGAGTTAAACCGGTCGTTGCCGAGATTGAGCCACTTGCCATTTTCGCTGCTGAAATACCGCACATCAAACGGTGCGATAATCCTTTCGGCGGACAAGGCCTGCGGCAGCTCGGCCACCACCATCGCTTTGGCATCGTCCAGATAGACTGCCAGAATCTTTGCCCCGGCAAGCACCTTGCCCCAATCGGAGGGGGTTTTTGAGATTTCATCTTTCATTTTAGGCGCCAGCTCTGCAGCCGAGACCTGCTTCCAGTTGATTTTATTCTGGCTGGACAGCTTGTTGATGGCGGCATAGGCCGCCTCGGGGGTGCTGAAATCATCGTCTTTTTCGAACTGATCCACGGAACGATCAACCCGGTACGATTTGCCGGGAGCGACTCTGGTGACTTTGGCGCCGGACGCGGCATTGACCCTGCGGGCTTCTTCCAGCATGTCATCCGGTATCGGCGTCGGATTGCCCGCGGCGTCTTTGGTCGCAAACAGGAGGATATACCACGGCGCAGATACGCCCGCTTCGGACTTGAAATTTCTGTGAGACGGGCTGTTAATCCCAACACAATACACCTTGCCCGGCTCCAGTTTGACATTAATCCGGCAGGTCTTCATATCGGGCAGATAGCTCGGCGAACCCGTCAGCTCGGGATAGGTTTCACCGCCGCCGGTCCACGACCAGTCCCCATCCCTCATTTTGCGGTCAAAGGTCACCGCGATAAATTTTGCCGCAGGATTCACATCATTGGCAAACGCTTCCGGAACAGTCTTGACAATCACCGGCGCGCCGGATTCTGCGGAGGTTCCACCGCTGGTTTCTGCCGCAGCGGCAAGGGCCGCTTTATTAATCTGCTGGGCCCGTTTAAGCAGGTCATCCGGGATGGGCGTGGGCTTGCCGCTGGCATCTTTGGTGGCAAACAGAATGATATACCAGGGCGCCGGTTCACCTCGTTCATTTTTGAAATTTTTGTGAGAGGGGCTATTGACGCCAATCCAATAGACCTTGCCCGGCTGCAGTTTGACATTGCGTTGACAGGTTTTCATATCCGGCAGATAGCTCGGCGAGCCAACCGGTTCCGGATAGGTCTCGCCGCCGCCGGTCCATGACCAGCTTCCATCCCGCATTTTCTGATTGAATGTCACGGTGATGGCCGTCGTCGCGGGGTCCACATCTTTGGTAAATGCCTCGGGTGAGGTCTTGACAATGGCCGGCGGGCCGGATACTTCAGGCTCGATTGAATTGGGTTCGGCAGCCGCGGCGATATCTCGTCCGGTTACCGCAATCAGCACCGCTGCCGTCACCACCAGCAGCATCAGCCCCCATATTTTTTTACCGGAACGATTGAATGCGATCATTTCTATTCTCCTTCGCACAAATGATTTATTCTCCATAATCCCGCTCAGACCTATCCCGAGCGGACGATTGGACATCGCTTCCATCAGGTGCAACAGGGTCATGCCGTAATCGCGTACATGGCGCTGGTCCATCGCCGACAGGACATCGGCATCGCAGGCCAGTTCGCGGTCGCGGTGCATCTGCCTGGCAGCCACCCACACCAGCGGATTAAACCAGTGCAGTACCTCAACCGCCGCCATCGCCCAGCCGATCACGATATCGAGCCGCTTCAGGTGCGACAGTTCATGCAGCAGGATATGGCGAAGCTGACTGGCACTGAGGGTATCCAGCAATCCTTCCGGAAAGACCAGCCGGGGACGAATAAAACCCATCAGGGCCGGCGTGTGAATCCGGCGGGTCTGCACGATACACAGCAGCGTGCAAATCCCAAGCTGTTCCTTGCACTCCTCCAGGATTTCCAGCACATCCTGACGGATAACCGGTTTTTCAGGGCGGATGACCACCCAGAAATACAGGCTTTGAATCAGAATGAATATCGCAACGCATCCCGCACCGACAGCCCAGACTCCAGCCAGAATCATCGCCAGAGAAAAAGGGGATTCGGGTGCGGCGTTTTGAGTTGAGCTGCTCGCTGGAGGTGTTGTCACAGGCATATCAAGTACAGTCGGCGCCGCTGCGGTTTCTGCCGGACTGCGGTACACCGTTAGATCCTGTCGCTCCAGCAGCGGCATGACTGACGCCTTCGCCGGTTCGAGCAGATTCAGCAGGCTCACCGGGCTGGGAATCGACCAGGGGGTGACAAAACGCAAAATCACCAGCATCCACAGCCAGAACATCCATTCCGGCCAAATATGATTACGAAATAAGCTCCTCGCCGCCAATACAAGACAAATCAAAATCGCCCCGGCCAGCGTATTGCGCAGCAGTATGCCCCCAATAGCTTCAACCACCATGGACAGGTTCATGATTTGGCCTCCTTCTGGTCAAGAATGGCCTTAAGTTCCTTGAGTTCCTGTTCGGACAGATGATGCCGCTCCAGAAATGCCGCCAGCACCGGGGCCAGCCCTGCCCGGCCAATCCGCTCCAGAAAACTGTGCGTCTCTTCCTGGACACAGTGTTCCCGCGACAGGGCCGGACGATACAGATATTCCCGGTTGAGTTTTTCAAACACAACGGCTTTCTTTTTGACCAACCGATTCAGGAGTGTACGAATCGTCTTTTCATTCCAGTCCGATTCGTTCGAGAGGGCCTCGACGACCTGATTGGCCGTAGCTTCCGTCTGCCGCCAAAGAACCTCCATTACGACCCATTCCGCTTGTGAAATCTTAATCTGCATTGAGCACCTCCATATATTACACTTGTAATATTACAAATGTAATATTTCGGCGTCAATAGAATTTCTCACCAAAGCAAAAAAGGCGGCCCTGCATCGCAGAACCGCCTTGTCTGAAAGCCGTTATATGTCTAAATTTGACAATTATTTACATTTCGGGATACAACCCTGCTTGAATCTCAAAAAAATCTTATCCGCACTGGATTTTTTCCCGCCGGAGAATCTCGCCCTGCAGACTGATGGTAATATCTTCATACTCTATCGGAATCCCCGCAAGGGCAATCGCCGCCTGGGCAATCCGCCCTACCCCCGAACAGCACGGCACTTCCATGTGTACCACCGTCAGGCTGCGGAGTTTGTTATGACTGATAAGCTGAGCCAGTTTGTCCACATACGTCCCGCAATCATCCAGCTTCGGGCAGAAAACAACAACACTATGGTCTTTCAGCAGCGTCTGATGAAAATTACCCATCGCAAACGGCACACAGTCGGCCGCCAGCAGCAAATCCGACTCCATAAAATACGGCGCCATCGGTGAAACCAGCTTCAACTGCACCGGCCACTGAGCAAGCTGGGACTCGGCCGGGGCCGATGGGGTCCCTGCCGCAGGCCTGGTTTCGGAGACCTTCTTCTCGAAAGTTTGCATCCGCATTCCCGGACAGACAAATCCGGCCCCCGCAGGCTTGGATGCCGCCGGCCCGGCGGGTTTGGC
>JAFGQP010000256.1 GCA_016935635.1 Sedimentisphaerales bacterium | reverse complement strand
GCTCGTCCCGGGAAGGACCTACTGCCTGCTTGGTTCATCGGGCGTCGGGAAGACGACACTCATCAACCGCTTGATCGGTCAGGACGCTTTTGACACAAAGGCTGTCAGTGAAACGGGAGAAGGCACCCATACGACTGCACGCAGGCAGCTCATAGTACTCAGTCAAGGCGCCATGTTGATTGATACACCCGGCATGCGGGAGCTGGGCCTTCTTGGTGCCGTCGACGGGTTCAGCCAAGGCTTTGAAGATATTCTACTCCTTTCCGAAAGCTGTCGCTATGCGAATTGCAGCCACGAGCACGAGTCCGGCTGTGCTGTCCGGGCTGCAGTAACAAGCGGCGAATTGAATGAAGATCGCTATTCCAGCTATATAAAGCTCAAAAAGGAGTCCGAGTACCACGAGATGTCGTACCTGGACAAACGGAAGAAGGACAGAGCATTCGGACGCTTCATCAAATCGGCCAAGAAGCAAAAAAAGGACTGAAAAACAAGAACCGAACAGCGCGATGCAGCCGAGCACTTTCAGCGGAGGCTGATGCCCTTGTTATAATCACAACATGGATGACATCCATGAGTACTAAGCGGAAGATTGTCATTCTTTATTGCACATTGCCAGTGCGGTTGTCCTATCCAATGCAGGATGCTGTAGGACGACGTATGGGATTGCTCAGCCCCTGGATGCGAAGTTTGACCGTGCTTTAATGCAGATCATTACTGTCAGTTCGAGCCAAACTCCGATTCTGCAGTGGATGCCCGTGACTCCCGCACAGGAGGATGTGCAATATGACCTGGTTATATAAAAAGGGTATGTTGAAGCAGGAACGCACAGATCTTACGACAACTCACTGGAGTTGACCACCTATCTCTGAGGCTGTCTATTATCGGAAAGGCAAACAAGGAACATCGCATCGAATCGTCTCAACGGGTACGGAGCATCTGTTCCAGCCTAATGCTTGGTACACATGGTCCGTGAGAATACGTGCCGGCAATGAAGTCTCCCAGTGGGCTACACACACCAGCCTGGATTTTACCGGCCCGGGAAATAGAAACCGGCCTTTTCCGTTGAAGATCAAGCCATAGCTTTACCGATCTCCAAACGCTATAATACAAAGAATGTATTAACAAAAGGATGCAAAGGGATGGTCCGTAAGCCACGGGGGATTGAGACAGATGAAAATCATAAACTTTTATATAACTACCATCGGGGAACTGCTCATTTCCTCAACATATATCTTTATTATTGTGATGGGGATTTTTTGCTTTCAGTCGATGTCTGTACAGGATGCCATTGCGGAAACGGACCAGAGAGATTCCCAGAAACTCAGTGCCGATGATGTGAACCACAGAAAAGTCCGTGTGGGTCTATACGAAAACAAGCCCAAGATATTCACCGATGAATCAGGAGAAGCATCAGGTATTTTCCCCACCATCCTTAACGAGATTGCACAAAAGGAACAATGGCAATTGGCCTATGTTCCCTGCGAATGGAACGACTGTCTCGATGCCTTGGAAAACGGCAGCATTGATCTGATGCCGGACGTAGCCTTTACGCCTGAACGAAACGAAAGATTCGATTTTCATACTGAGGCCGTTGTCAGCAGCTGGTCGGCAGTATATGCCAAGAGAAAAAAGCAGATGAGCAGTATCGCCGACCTGAACGGTCAGCGGATTGCCGTGCTGAAAGGCTCGATTCAGCAAACAGTTCTGCGACAGATGGCGCAAGGATTTGGCCTGAAGGTTTCCTTCATCGAAGCGCAATCGTTTGAAGAGGCTTTTTTCGTAACAGCCAAAGGTGATGCCGATGCAGTTGTTTCAAATCAATTTTTCGGCGACTATTATCACCAGCAATACGGGCTGGAAAAGACACCTGTCATTTTCAGCCCCGTTTCCCTATATTTTGCCACGGCATCCGGTTCTAACGCTGATCTACTCAAGGCCATTGACAACAATTTACAGGCAATGGAGTCCCAACCCGGTTCCGTCTATTACAAGGCATTGCAAGCATGGATAAAACAACCGCCGAAAACTGCTATTCCGCAGTTTTTCATCTGGCTCTTATTCAGCGTAAGCGCAATCCTCTTTTTGGCTGTTTTGTTTATTTTGCTGCTGCGCCGACAAGTAAGGGCTGCAACGAGAAATCTGACCCGTGCCAATGAAATGCTGAGCGAAAGCGAAAATAAATTCCGCGACCTTTTCCAAAAACATACGGCCGTTAAACTCATTATCAACCCCGGAAACGGCAACATTGTCGAAGCAAATGAAGCCGCTGAAATATTTTATGGCTGGTCCAGGGATGAGTTACTGCGGATGAGGATACAGGATATAAATACGCT
Organism: Sedimentisphaerales bacterium; assembly: GCA_016935635.1. Classification (GTDB taxonomy): domain Bacteria; phylum Planctomycetota; class Phycisphaerae; order Sedimentisphaerales; family Anaerohalosphaeraceae; genus Anaeroglomus. The sequence goes on along the minus strand of JAFGQP010000256.1, from coordinate 864 downwards.
TCCGCCGGAACAGGTCGAGGCAGAGGCGGAAATGGCCAGGCAGAAGAAACGCTCTCACTTCGAGTTCCGACACCGGCTGGCCAACGGCTCCCTCAGAGATGTGGAGGTGTTCAGCAGTGCGATTGATATCAAAGGCGAGACATTTCTTCATTCCATCATCCACGATATCACTGAGAAACGTAAACTGGAAGAACAATATCGTCAGGCACAGAAGATGGAATCTGTGGGCCGGTTGGCCGGGGGTGTTGCCCACGACTACAACAATATGCTCAGTGTGATCCTCGGTTATACTGAACTGGCCTTGTACCAGGTAGACCCGTCCGACCGGATTCATGCCAATCTTACCGAAGTGTTACATGCCACTAAACGCTCCGCTGACATCACCCGCCAACTACTTGCCTTTGCCCGAAGACAGACCGTGGAACCCAAGACTCTTGACCTGAACAAGTCTATGACAGGGATACTCCAAATGCTTTGGCGACTCATCGGCGAAGATATTGATCTGACCTGGCAGCCCGGTGCCGAGTTGTGGCCGATCTACATTGACCCGTCCCAACTCGACCAGATCCTGGCCAACCTGTGCACCAATGCAAGAGACGCCATTACCGGCGTGGGAAAAATCATCATTGAAACGGGTAAGGTAACTTTTGACAAAGCCTACTGCGAGGACCATGACGGCTTCATTCCTGGCGATTTTACCATGTTGGCCGTGAGCGATGATGGGTGCGGCATGGACCATGAGACCCTGAATAATATCTTTGAGCCATTTTTCACCACCAAGGGTGTGGGAAAGGGCACCGGTTTGGGCCTTGCTACTGTTTACGGCATTGTCAAGCAGAACAATGGCTTCATCAACGTATACAG
>JAFGQP010000031.1 GCA_016935635.1 Sedimentisphaerales bacterium | reverse complement strand
GCTCCGAGCTATGGTGTTTTCTGCCTGTTTCTGACTTGACTACCCTCATTTTTAGTGTTATAAGCTCGATATGCGACATTCTGGGTATATTTAGGTCCTTGTTCCGGGCGAGGAAATGAGCGATAGAGAAGGTGTCTATGGAGCGAAAATCAGTCAAACAGCGTTCCGAGTATAAATGGCTGCTGCAGCGAAGCGGCAAGATGCGTGTCGATGGCATTATCTATGCATCTGAAGCCCTGATCGCCGAAATGGATGACAAAGTTGCCGAGCAGGTCCGCAATGTTGCATCCCTGCCGGGGATTGTTGCAGCCTCGTTTGCCATGCCCGATGCTCATTGGGGTTATGGATTCTGTATCGGCGGCGTCGGTGCGTTTGACCCGGGACAGGATGGGGTTATTTCTGCCGGCGGCGTGGGATTTGATATTGCCTGCGGCGTGCGCACCCTGCATACGGGCCTTAAAATACAGGACATCGAGCATCGTAAGACCGAGATTGCCGACCAGCTGTTTGGTCATATCCCGGCCGGTGTCGGCAGTACCGGTAAGCTCAAACTGACTCCGCAAAAGCTCGATGAGGTGCTCACCGGCGGGGCGGCGTGGGCGGTCGAACAGGGATTTGGAGTACCTCGTGACCTGCGGTTTATCGAATCCGGCGGCAGGATGCGCGGGGCAGACCCGGCCTATGTGTCCAAAGAAGCCAAAAAGCGGCAGGAAGAGGAAATGGGCACGCTTGGTTCCGGCAATCACTACCTCGAAGTTCAGCAGGTGGTTGAGATTTACGATGAGCCGGTGGCCAAAGCCTTCGGAATCGAACTGGGGGATATTAAAATCAGCATCCATTGCGGTTCCCGTGGCTTAGGCCATCAGATCGGTACTGACTATCTTAAGCAGATGACCCTGGCGGCCAAGTCTGCAGGCCTTGAATTGCCCGAGCGTGAACTGGCCTGTGCCCCCCTGGATTCTCAGGTCGGCAGAAGCTATCTTGCCGCCATGCGGTCCGGCATCAATTGTGCCCTGGCCAATCGACAGATTCTGACACACCTGGTCCGGCAGGCAATGGCTGAGATTCTGCCCAATGCCGATATTCAATTGCTTTATGACGTGTCGCACAATACCTGCCAGGAAGAAGAACACAATATCGACGGCAAAAAGAAAAAAGTCTTTGTCCACCGCAAGGGAGCCACACGAGCTTTCGGGCCGGGCAGTCCTGACCTGCCGGAGGAATACCGGACTGCAGGCCAGCCTGTGCTGATTGGCGGTACGATGGGAACAGCTTCTTATATTCTTGTCGGCGGACCGCAGAGTGAGTCTTTGTCGCTCGGTTCGTCCTGCCATGGTGCCGGCCGGAAGATGAGCCGTACCGCAGCCACTAAACAATGGCATGGAAAAGAGGTAGCCCGCAAACTTGAACAGCAGGGCATCCTGATACGTTCGGCGTCCCTGCGAGGTCTGGCTGAAGAAGCCCCGGGAGCCTATAAAGAGGTCAGCGAAGTTGTCGAAGTCTCTCACGCTGCGGGCCTGGCAACCAAAGTAGCCAGACTCCTGCCGCTGATTTGTGTCAAGGGATAATCCGGCGCAATAAAAAAGGCCGTCTGAATCAGCACGGCCTTTTGTATGGAATACAGCTTATAATCAGCTGTTAAAATCTGCAAAATCCTTGTGCGTGGTCTGGACGGTATGACCCTGATTACCGCCTTCGGCTATCGCATGAAAGGTCTTGTCGGTCAACGACAATTCCCGCGACTTGCGTCCGGCAGGGGCCTTGCGTGCGACAGCAGACGATTCGATCTGATGGTTGGTTCCATTGATCAAACCATCAAGGCTGGCAACGATTTCCTTCATCGAGAAGGCCTGGGCATTCAATTCTTCCGAGGCGCTTGCTGATTCTTCGGCGTTAGCGGCATTCTGCTGGGTGACTTTATCCATCTGGGAGACTGCCGTGTTGATCTGGTCGATGCCCTGAGCCTGCTCCTTGCTGGCCGCGGCGATTTCGCCGACCAGGTCAGTGGTCTTGCTGATACCCTGAACGATTTCATCCAGAGCCGATTTGACCTGTCCGGAAATCTGGACGCCATTGCGGGAATTATTGACCGATTCTTCGATCATCCGGGCCGTATTCTTGGCCGCTTCTGCTGACCGCATGGCCAGGTTGCGCACTTCTTCGGCAACCACGGCAAAGCCTTTGCCTGCTTCACCGGCACGGGCTGCTTCCACGGCGGCATTCAGCGCCAGCAGGTTGGTCTGGAACGCGATTTCATCAATGACCTTGATAATCTTGGCTGTCTCGTCGGAGCTTTTCTGGATGTCATTGATTGCCTGTGTCATACGGCCCATTGCCTCGGCGCCGTTATCAGCCGCCTTGCGGGCTTCAAAGGCCAGGGTATTGGCCTGCGTGGCATTATCGGCGTTCTGCTTGGTCATTGAAGCCATTTCTTCCAGACTGGAAGAGGTTTCTTCCAGGCCCGCCGCCTGTTCGGTGGCACCCTGGGCCAGAGACTGCGATGCTGAAGAAATCTGGGTGGATGCCGAAGCAACCTGATCAGAGGCCTCGTTAAGGCTTTGAATCGAACGGTTGATGGGCTTGACAATGCTGCGGGTGATCAGGAATGCCAGCAGAATGCCGGCCAGGATGCCGGAGGCCGCGAAGCCGACAAAAATGACATTGCTGGTGGCAATGACCTGGTTCATGGTTTGATTCAGGTGCTCGCTGACAAAAGTGATATCGCCGGCGATTTTAAGTGCAATATTACGCAGGGATGCAATCGCCTGCCGCTGAGTCAGAATGCCCTCATAGTAGGTTTTTCCGGCCTGCTGGTATAAGCCCAGATGTTCGCCAAGCTTTTGAGCTGATTGAGCCAGATCCGGGATATCACGAACCTGCTGCTGCCATCCGGCCAGTGATTCATTTAATTTGCCTTGTTGTTTCTGATAGCCCTCCCACTGGGCGTCGGCATTGGTGGCGACCAGGTAGATGGCGTTAATACGAGCCATCAGGAAATTCTGAACGATATCTTCCTGGAGCTGGGTGGACAGGCTGTTCCATTTAGCCAGAGCCTCGAAATTATTCTCCTGTTTGGCCTTGTCGGTTGCCGGCTCAACGACTTTATCGTGGGCCTCATTGATATTTTGATTGATGTCCCAGCCGATTTTGCCCCAGTCGGCGAATCCCTCATCCTTGTTCTTCTGAGCGGTCACATAAGACTCAAATGTTGTCTTATAGGTTGCCAGTTCCCCTTTGGCCGATTCCATCTTCACGCGGGATTCTTCGTCAAGCTGGCTGTTGGATGCCGTCTGTGCCAAGGTCTCCGAAAAGGTCTTAAACTTTTCCTGCCACAGGTCAGCGGCTGTTTTGTCGCCTTCAATCTTATCAAATTTATAGATTGCAAAATCCTTTTGCAGTTTTTCACACTGCGTCATTTCCTCGAGGACCAGGTTGGCTTGTTCATCCAATTGTGCAATGGAACGGACCTGGCTTAGCGATTTCCATCCCACGATTCCCAGGATAGCGGAAATGGCCACCATCAGCCCAAAACCTGCCCACAACTTCGATGACAGTTTCATTGCTTTCATGTTTTTTCCTTTCGTTGTTTACAGTAACATGTCAAATTTGCCTCTGGTCCTGAACACAGATGGCAAATACGATGCTGCGATTGAAGCAAATGATTTATCTGAATAAAAAAGGCAAAGAGTTAAAAAAAATGAGAAATATTTTCCGGGTCCGAGAAAATATGAAAATAAGTAGAATTACTTATTGATGAAGCCGTATGAAAATTCCGTACGCAAAAAACCAGGTCTGATAATATTTCACCATTAGATTGATTATGGGCGTTTCAAAATAGTATGTCAGTACATCTACTTATTCGCGACACAGGCAGATAATGTGTTATTGTGAAAATTGTAACAAATAAAAGTCGTTGCAGAATCCAGAATTTTCCCGTACACTAAGGCCCTTTATGGACGTCTGTAAAGGCAAGTCTGATATAAAGGTCAGCGGCATGGTGCGACAAGAAAATCAAGAGGATCAATTGCATTCGATGAGTCTGGGGGACCATCTGGAGGAACTCCGCGCACGGTTAATCCTTGCCCTGACAGGATTTGCAGTTGCCCTTGTACTGTCCTTCTTTGTGGGCCATTATTTCGTCCAGGCCTTGATGATACCCTTTGAAAATGCGGTCAAACAGGCCGGCCTCGATACAAGTCATATCCAGGCCATCACGGTGGCAGAGCCTTTTATGGTTTACATCAAGGCTGTTGTAGTTTTGGCGATGCTGATTTCTTCACCGTGGTTATTTTATCAGCTATGGTCGTTTATTTCGGCGGGATTGTACAAGAAAGAGAAGCGATTCGTTTACAAAGTGGTTCCATTTTCCGCAGGGCTTTTTATTTCTGGAACACTTTTCTTCATTTTCGTGATTGCCCCGATGACAATGAAGTTTTTCATCACTTTTAATTTGGGCATAGAATATCTTGAATACAATCCCCATATTGGGGACTATGTCAATTTGATTTTAATGCTGTCCCTGATTTTCGGCCTGGCATTCCAAATGCCCATTATCATCATTTTTGCCGAAAGCCTGGGCCTGATTACCCTTAAAACCCTCAAAGAAAATCGTAAATACGTGCTTTTGGGTGTATTTGTTGTAGCGGCCATGGTAACACCGTCGGCCGACATGATTACACAAACCGCCCTTGCCATCCCATTATATATTCTCTATGAAGGCAGTCTGTTTTATTGCAGTATGAAAAGAAAAAGGGCTAAACAGCCCGAAGTCGTATTCCCAGAGCCGGAAAAGCAATCCTAACCGTTATTCTGTTTTTTTTCATCGGCAAGCTGCTTGTCGGCTTCTTTATCTGATTCGTCCATAGCCCGCCCGATTTCGTTCTCTGATTCTTTGATGCCCTTTTTGAACTCGGTAATGCTTTTGCCTAGACCGCGAGCGATTTCCGGCAGACGCCGGCCGAAAATCAACAGTGCCACCAAAGCAATCAATATCCATTCAGTACCTTGAGGAAGACCCATGAAAGCAAGCATATTGGTCATCGAAACGATCCTTTCCGATTATTTATTGTTTAATTTACCACCCAATTCTATCATAAACCCGTCAGAGGTCAAGCATTTATGACTCTATTCAACGCGGCAGGGGGTCTTTATATAAAATGCCCCGGCCTGGATTATGGTTACAAAATAATCCAAGGGTCGGAAATAGTCTCATTAAACACTTTTCCGGGCAACAATAGCGTCTATGTCAGATAATTCCTGGCCTGTAAACTCGATGTTATTTATCGCCTTCAAATTGTCTTGAACCTGTTCGACCCGGCTGGCTCCGATGACGACCGAGGTGATACGCTTATCGGATAAAAGCCAGCTTATCGCCATCTGAGACAAACTTTGCCCCCGTCCTTGAGCAATACGATTCAAATCATTCAATTGTTTTACAAGCTGCGGAGTAATTATCTCCGGTTTCAGAAATTCGTTATGCTTTCCTGCTCGGGAATCAGCAGGGATCGAGCCGTTGAGATACTTGTTGGTCAGAAGACCCTGGGCCAGCGGGGAAAAAACAATGCAGCCAAGCCCAAGTTCATCCAGCGCTTCAAACAGGGTCTGGGCGTCTGGATTACGTACCAGCATGGAATGTCGCGGCTGGTGGATAATGAACGGGCAGTTTAGTCGTCGCAGAAACTCGGCGGCCTTACGGGTCAGATTCGGCGGATATTTGGAAATCCCTGCATACAATGCCTTGCCCATGCGAACCGCATCCGCAAGGGCAGTCAGTGTTTCTTCCATGGGGGTGGCCGGATCGACCCGATGTGAATAAAAGATATCCACATAATCCAGCTTCATCCGCTGCAGCGATTGGTCTAGGCTGGACAGGACATACTTGCGGCTGCCGCCGTCGCCATAAGGCCCCGGCCACATCAGATGACCCGCTTTGGTCGAAATGATCAGCTCATCGCGATATCCCGATAAATCCGTCATGAGGATATTTCCGAAGCAGCGTTCTGCCGCTCCAGGCGGGGGGCCATAATTATTGGCCAGGTCAAAATGGGTGATGCCGGCATCGAAGGAAGTCAAAATCATCGACCGGGCGGTGTCAAAACTGTCCTGTTTCCCGAAATTCTGCCAGAGTCCTAAAGAAATTAATGGCAGCTTGAGGCCGCTTTTTCCGCAGGAACGATAGCTCATAGATTCATAACGCTTTGAATTCATGGTTTAATCTCCTGTCTTTATTGATATCCGGTCAGATGACAACTTCCTTGTTTTATGAGATGATTCAAACTTCACGGGTTTCGTTCAAGCTTGCAAATTCCGAGACCACGGGTTCCAGCGGTTCACCTACCAGTTGAATGGATCGCCATTTGCCGCTGCGGTACCGTAAATACAGTACACCGCTGAACAGCATCATTGTGATGCACAGGATACTCCAGGCCGATTGCGGCGTAAAGTGAAAATACCGCAATGCCGCATCCAGCACACCTACCAGCGACCAGTGCATCGTGACGGAAATGCACATGACCCAGAACGTATCACCGGCGCCGCGTAAGGCCCCGCCAAAGACCAGCATCATCGCATCGGCCATGACATAGAGTGCCGCCATCCGGACCATCGTTACGGCCATCGGAAACGCCTGTTCAAATACGGGGTCCGTTTCGGCAGGCCTGAAAACACCCACCAGATAATGCGGCAGCAGGGCGAAAATCATCAGCGTGCAGAACGAGTAGGCCCAGGCCAGCTTCAGGCCCGACAGCGTGGCGCGATGGGCCGTATCGGGCTGTCTTGCTCCCATATACCGGCCAACAAGACTGATCACCCCGATATGAATCCCGATCAGGGGAATAAACGAGACCATGTCCCAATTGAATACCACGGTGACGGCCGCCGCGGAGGTCGGGCTGATGCCGTGAAATTTCAATACCAGAACAGTAAACGCCAGCATATTCAGAAAAAACTCAACGCCGGTCGGGTAGCCGTACCGCAGCAGTTTTTTCATGATGTTCCAGTCAAAATGGAATGATTGACCGACTGCATACTCTGTCCGGATGGTCCCGATGAAATATGATATGACCAGAATGCCCAGGCCGACAATCCCGCCGGTCAGCGTAGCATAGGCGGCGCCGGCAATGCCCATGGCGGGAAATCCAAGTTTGCCAAAGATAAAGACATAGTCAAGACCGACATTGGCAATCATCGCGGCAAACGTGGAAAACATCACCACCGGAGTTTTGCCCACACCGGAAAAAAAACAGCTCAGACAGTTGCGAACCAGCCCGATGAGGGTACCGTAAATCAGGATGTTGAAATATACCTTTTGCGGCGCAAGCTGCTCCGGCGAGACCTTCACCAGTTCAAACAGCCACAGCCCCAGCGGTCGACAGCATACAATCACAGGATAGGCCAGCAGGCAGACCAGTAATCCCTGTGTGATCACTCTGGAGCAGTACTTTTTCCGCCCGGCCCCAAAGTATTGAGCCACCAGGGCGGTGCTGTATCCGGTCAATCCGAGGAAAAATGTCGTGAGCATAAAACTGGTCAGGCCGCCCCCCATAGCCGCAGCCATTTGTTCTGAGCCAAGTTGTGCCAAAAACAGCCGGTCAGTAAAAATCATTACCGTATCACAGGCATTGGACACCACCATCGGCATCGCAATTGCCAGCATCTCCCGTATTCCGCCGGGCCCGTCGAATTGTCGTTTT